>NZ_JADEWT010000083.1 GCF_015207505.1 Tychonema sp. LEGE 06208 | reverse complement strand
GGGCATTGGGCATTGGGCATCAGCTAAGATTGTGAACAGTCAACAGTCAACAGTCAACAGTCAACAGTCAACAGTCAACAGTGAACCGTGAACAGTCAACAGTGAACAAATAACTTAATTTATGCGCTTAAAATCCCTTGATGTTTTTCGCGGAATTGCGATCGCCTCGATGATTTTAGTCAACAACCCCGGCAGTTGGAAACAGGTGTATCCGCCGCTAGAACACGCAGAATGGCACGGCTGCACGCCCACAGACTTGGTATTTCCGTTTTTCCTGTTCATCGTGGGCTGCGCGATGTCTTTCTCGCTGTCAAAATATACTGAAACTACTACAAAAATAGAAACAAATATCTATTGGCGAATTGCGCGCCGCGCGGCGATTTTATTTATATTAGGATTACTGCTAAATACATCTTCGATCGCCCTTGACGTACTTCTCAACAGCGCCCCGGTGGAAAACTTCGGTAAAATCCGCATCATGGGAGTATTGCAGCGCATCGGCTTAGCGTATTTCATCAGTGCGATCGCCATTCTCAACCTTTCCCCCCGCCATCAAAAACTGCTCGCGGTTGCCGTGCTTTTGGGCTATTGGGCTGCACTAACCGCAGGCGCTGTAGGGGGGTACAGTGCCGGCGAACTCACGCCAGAAGGAAATTTAGGGGGATATGTCGATCGGCTAATTCTCGGCAGCCAACACCTGTACAAAGGCGGCCCCTTCGATCCTGAAGGATTGTTGAGCACATTACCCGCAGTTGTCACAGTCCTCATCGGCTATTTTACAGGGGAATGGTTGCGCGTGCAGCCAATTAAAACCCGCACCAGTATCAACTTAGCAATCTGCGGCCTCAGTTGCGTGATAATAGGCCATTTGTGGGGATTTTTATTTCCGATTAACAAACAACTGTGGACGAGTTCCTATGTGGTTTTTACCGCAGGTTGGGCGTTGCTATTGCTAGCAGCTTGCTACGAAACAATAGAAGTGCGGAATTGGAAATGGGGGCGGCCGTTTGAAATCATGGGAGTGAATGCTATTTTCCTGTTTGTCGCCTCTGGAATTGTCGCCAGACTTCTATTAAAAACTCATATCGGTAGCGGTGAAAATCCTCCAAGTACCTACACTTGGATTTACGAAAACTGGTTTGTGCCGTGGGCGGGGCCACTGAATGGTTCTCTAGCATTTGCCGTGACAGCGGTATTGTGTTGGTGGTTGATTTTGTATGGAATGTACCGCCGAGGTTGGGCGATCAAAATTTGAGTAAAAAAACAGAATACCTAAAACCCCTACTTCTTTAAAAAGTCAAGGTTCTAAGAGCTAGTAGGGCTTGACATCAACAGACTTTGGCGGTTAACGTTGGAAAAAAATGTTTCAATGTTGTAAGGGAGAGATCCATGAACGAGTTTTTAGATAGCTTGATCTGTCGGCAGACATTTGATACGCAGGCTTTGATGAATTCTCACCCACCCAAATTTTACGACCCTAACAAGCAGATAGTTTATGATATTTGTTGTCCGCCTGGATGCACTCATCGGGGTCAATTAGCATTTTCCCGATGGTACGCAATGCCTTTTCCAGAATATCTTTCTCCTCTGGAACATCAGACAGATATTTCTGAGCGAAAGGCATACTTTGGGTACGAGCCATCCCAAGATAGCACTGAGATGGAGTGGTATCTCAATTTCGCTCATTACGATCTTTTTTGTGCTTATGGTGGTTCGCTATTTGCCCAAGACGAAATGCAGGTAGCTGAACATCCAGCACTCAGTTCACTGCGAGAAGCTTTACTAGATTCCAACATTAAGCCATTAACAGTGGAGAGTCAACAACCCACCCCGATCCTGATTCGTGGGGTGGAACGGAGGTGTGCGATCGCTACCGATCGCAATTCAGAACAGGGGCGACCTTTTGGTCTTTACGGCAATAACTTTGGACGAGCGACATCAGATGCGATCGCCCAAGCGACAAAACCTCTAAACCCGCCTACAATCACAAACATCATTGCGATAGAAGCTCCTTCCTATGGCGAGGGTTCTTATAGCATTGCACAAATTGAATACATTCTTAAAACAGCATTCACTGGATTTTGTGCAGCACGAATTGAGTCACAGTTAGAGTCGGCTCAAACACCAACTTTGATTATTCATACAGGCTTCTGGGGATGCGGAGCTTACGGTGGCAATCGTGTCTTGATGGCTCTTTTGCAACTGTTGTCTGCTCGTCTCAGTCAAGTGAATTGTCTAGTCTTTCATACCAGCGATGCTACGGGAAGTCAGGATTTGGCAACTGCTCAACAAATACTCGATCGCGATTTAGTACCTGATGATTCACCGGTGAAAGTTTCAGATTTGGTAGAAAAGATTCATGCGATGGAATTCCAGTGGGGATTTAGCGATGGAAACTAAAAGGATATTCGAGCCAAGTTATACCTGGAGTAATATCAAATCCTCTATTCATCGGAATAATAAATTCGAGTCAACAGTCAACAGTCAACATCATTCCGGCGTAACCGGAAAGGCTATAACAACCTTTTCTTTGCAATACGCAGCTACAGTTTTTCCTGAGAGTGAGGAAATCCCACCCGTTCAAGTTTCCACTAGGGACTAGATCTGGCCTCAACCCCGCCCAGCTCAAGGATTTTGCCGATTTCTCAATCGCCCCCCTCTCAACCGCTCACTATAAATGAACCCAAATCGCTAAAATAAAAAAAAGATACGTAATAGGCAGGCTGGCGTCAATGATCCCAACAGTTATAGAACAATCCGGTCGCGGCGAACGCGCCTTTGACATTTACTCGCGACTCCTGCGCGATCGCATCATCTTCTTGGGCCAACAGGTTGACTCCGACTTAGCCAACTTGATCGTTGCCCAATTGCTATTTTTAGACGCAGAAGATCCAGAGAAAGACATTTACCTCTATATCAACTCCCCAGGGGGTTCGGTAACAGCAGGTATGGGCATTTTTGACACAATGAACCACATCCGCCCGGACATTTGCACCATTTGTCTCGGTTTGGCCGCCAGCATGGGGGCTTTTCTGTTGAGTGCCGGCGCTAAAGGCAAGCGGATGAGTTTGCCTCACTCCCGGATCATGATCCACCAACCTCTCGGTGGAGCTCAAGGACAAGCAACGGATATTGAAATTCAGGCAAAAGAGATTTTGTACCACAAACAGCGCCTGAATCAATTTTTGGCAGATCATACCGGTCAGCCGCTTTCGCGCATTGAAGAAGATACGGAACGGGATTTCTTCATGTCCGCCGATGAAGCTAAGGATTACGGTTTGGTGGATCAAGTGATCGATCGCCGTCCTTCGGCCAGCCGCCCGATCGCTGCTGTGGCGTAAATTAAAAATTAAAAATTAAAAATGGGAAATATTCTGCATTTTTGATTTTTAATTTTTAACGTTCAAAAGTACCTTTTTAATCCTGGATAAACGGGTGCGTCGAAACCGGGTTTTTTACCCAAATCTTTGGTTCTCAACCTTAATATCTGTAAAAAACCCGGTTTCTTTAATCCTGGATAAACGGGTGCGTCGAAACCGGGTTTTTTACCCAAATCTTTGGTTCTCAACCTTAATATCTGTAAAAAACCCGGTTTCTTTAATCTAATAGCCTCCAGCGCCTTGTTTAGTTTCCGAATTCCTAGGCTAAAGATTCGAGATATTGCAAGAAATCGAGCAGTTGTTCTGGGTTTAATAAATGCCGCGCTGCTTTCTCATAAGCTTGTTTGAGATAATCTTTTCCTTGGCTGGCAGTCCAGCTTAACCGCTTGATTTCGTCAGTGGTTCTGCTGTAAATTTCCAGATATTCTAGGAAATCTGCCAACTCTTCGCTAGAAAGCTCTCTCTGCGACGACTTGTCATAAAGTTGTTGGAGACAGTCCATTTCCGTTTTTTTATTCCATCCCTGGCGTTTGAGGATGCCGTCTATGTTGGCGATCGTATCAGAATCGTCCTCGATCGCATCACTGGGAATTCCCACCGCGATCGGTTGCAATTCCCTAATTTCAGCAGCACCCTGCGACAGTTCGCTGATTTGGGCCGGCGCTACCGACAGTTCCTCCATTGGTTCCCCGTAGCTGGAAGAAAGCCAAGCATCCGAGTCTATTTGCTTCGGTACAAATCCAGCCGCCGGAACTCGATCGACCGCAGGCGGTTCCGGTTCCGCTACAGGTGCGATCGGCTCTGCATTTAATTTAGATTCAGTATTGACAAAATTGCTTTGATGTGGTAATTCAACTTTTTCGGCAACAGGCATTTCTAAAACAGGAAGAGGAGCAAGGGCCGGCCCAGGCGCAGCAGCAACGGTCGGCGGAGGCGGCACTGGCACCGGCACCTCCGCCTCCGCACCAAGGGTCGGCGGAGGTGGCACGGGCGCAGGCGAAACGGCAACAACAGCAGCAGCGGGTTCGGAAAATCCGAGGACGGCGATCGCCCGCGATCGGGCGCGGTCTTCAGCACCCTCAACAGACTCAGCAGCCGACATACCCGTAGCGAGAGTTTTACCGTCAACCTGAACCAGACAGCGAACCACAAACTTACCGTGATGAATAGTCAGCAACTCACAGATTAACTGTCCAGTGGGATAAAGGGCGCGAAATTGAGCAAACATAATTTTTTGACCCCGAAACCAGAAGGGGGCTGATGACTTCAGTTTAGTACAACCCACAGAAAACAATTTTCTGAAAGCACCTATTCAACATACAATAAATAAAAGGTGAATCATCAGCGCAACCTTTCACCCGACTAAACCCTATCCCACATCCTGCCGTTTAAGCTAGCAAGCAGCGGGTATGAAACAGCAACTAAGCAAAAGTAGTAAAGTCTCCGGTTTTGTGTACCTTGCACTTTCTACAGCACAGATTGCTCCAGACCCGCTGGTTGTACCTCTGTCCGCAAGGACAGAGCGCTTGCAAAAAACAGGGCATTTCTTGCGGTAAGCAACTAGCAATTTTGCCCGATCGCCAGTAAAATCTTTGGCTTTAGCAAAAGGCAAAAGGCACTTCAAAAGCAAGAAGAAAGCAGGAACAAGGCAGACGGAAAAATGCAGGAGGCCCAAATGCAAATTTTCTCCTCTCCAAATCCATCTCCCCATCCCCGACTCAACCCGTCGCTTTCAGCATCGAGTCATCTTTTAAGAACCGACAGGGGCTTTCTACTTATTAGCGAAGAACTCGGCGCTGCCAGCCAAAAGCCAAGGAACCAACGCTAAAAACTTGTATTGGGGAATAGGGTGCGGGGCCTTTGTCTGCACCGCCATCGGTCAGTTGCAGACAAACAGCAGACAATTAGCGACTGCCGGTGTCGGGAAAAAATCTGAAAAAATCCCTGGCTGCAGGTAGCACCGACTGTGCTGGCATCTCCACCTACTAACCCGCGCATTTGTTGGGAAGCAGGCACAGCGAGGGTAAGAAAGGGTGCGGCTGATTTCGCCAAAATTTAGACTAATTGCTGGAAACAAGAGGATCGATCGCTACATGGAATTTTCTATCGCTGCACTGCTGGCAAATTTTACAGAAGACAAATTAGTGGCTCCCAAAGCATTAGAGAAAAAACTCGATTGCAACGACGCCACCAGTCAACTCAAACTTCAAATCGCATTAGAAGCTCTAGAGAAAATTGGCATATTAGTCAAAGACAAAGGCCGCTACCGCCGAGTAGCTGAAGACGACGTAGTAGAAGCAAAACTCCGCTGTTCGAGCAAAGGATTTTGTTTCGCAATTCAAGATGCCGAAGGCTCAGAAGACGTTTACGTGCGAGAAAGTCACCTCTCGACAGCTTGGAATGGCGATCGAGTATTAGTCAAAATCATCAAAGAAGGCAGCCGCCGCCGATCGCCCGAAGGCGAAGTCATGCTGATCCTCGAACGCGCCAACCCCTCGGTACTGGCGCGAGTCAAGCAAACCGCCACCCCCACCGGCCGCGTCAGCTACAGAGCAATTCCCCTGGACGATCGCCTGTTGTTTGAACTAGACTTGCTCGCCAACGGCACAAACCTGCAAGAGGCGATCGACCATTTAGTACACGTCGAAGTCAAACGCTACCCCCTCGGCACCCATCGGCCAGTCGGCAAAGTAGTACAGGTACTCGGTTCCGACGCCGAAGCAGCAGACGACCTCGACATCGTATGCTGCAAACACGACTTGCCGCGCTCCTTCCCCGCCGCCGTCATCAAAGCAGCCGAAAACTTGCCCAGCAAACTCAAAAAAACCGACATCAAAAAACGGTTAGATTTGCGGAACAGCCTGACAGTCACCTTTAGCAAAAACGAAGAGGGAGAAACCAACACCCAAAACGAAGCCCCTCAAGTTCCAGAGGAAAATTTCTCCGAGGGAACAGCCGAAAACGAGCTCGAAAACGAATTCGACCCGACCTCATTTTTGTGCGATCCGCCCATAGAACGCGCACTGTCGATCGAAACCCTCAAATCCGGCGGCTGGCAAGTAGCAATCCACATCGCCGACGCAGCCGAGTACGTGCAGCCAGAAACCCCCCTAGACCGCGAAGCCCGCAAACGAGGCACCAGCGCCCATCTCGGAGAAAAAATCATCCCCGTACAGCCACAAATCCTCAACGATCGATGCTCGCTGCAACCAGACACCGAACGGCTGGCCTTCAGCATACTGCTGACCCTAGACGCATCGGGAGAACTCACAGAATACGAGATTCAAACCAGCGTCATTCACATTGACTACCAGCTCAGCTACGAACAAGCTCAAGCAATTATCGAACCAGACTCCGATGCCGAAGATCACCCTTTATCCTCCGCCCTCCGTCCTTTCCTAGATCAAATCAGGGCTGCCTCACAGGCTGTTAGACAGACGAGACTCCAGCGGGGAGCTTTTGAACTAAATTTGCCGGATGCTAACTCTCACTTCGACGACGAAGGCGAATTAGGAGCTTTTACAACGGCTACCCCCGCCCAGTCGGCGGTCTCCGAATTGGTCGTACTCGCCAACCAAGCTGTCGCCACCCACCTGCAAGCCTTGGGAGTCCCAGCAATCTATCGCGTCCAGCCGATGCCAGACCCTGCGGACATTCAAGAGTTCATCAAACTCTCCAACAACCTCGGAGGCGAACTGTATCTCGAAAACGAAGAAGAAGTTCTGCCCTTGGACTTCCAGCGATTTACCCAGCAATTTGCCGACCTCAAGTCCGAAAGAGTTCTCACCTACCTGCTGGAAGACACCATGAAGCCGGCTGTTTACAGCACAACTCCCAAGCCACACTTCGGTTTAGCGCTGCAAGACGGTTACACGCGCTGTACTTCCCCGCTTTCCCGCTACGCCGATTTGCTGGTGCTGCGGGTGTTGCAAGCGGTGTTCGAGCAAGGCCGCAGCAGCCGCACAACTCGGGCTAAGGAAAAAGTCAACCTGCACCATTCCTCCTGTCACGGTCAAATTACTTGGAACGTTCTCCCCCCAGATTTGCACCACGAATTTGAGACAGAGTTTGCAGCGGCGGTGGTACATCTGACGGAACGCGAAAGGGTTGCGGAAGATGCCGAAAGCGATTTGCAGGGATTGAAGAAAACCGGATTGATGAAAGAGCGCACCGGTCAAACTTTCCAGGGTTTGATTACAGGGGTGCAGTCTTACGGTTTCTTTGTGGAAATTGAGGTGCGGCCGCCGGAGAGCGAACTGTTGCGAGTGGAAGGATTGGTACACGTTTCTTCGCTGAAGGATGATTGGTATGAATATCGATCGCGCCAGCAAACTCTAGTTGGTCGCAAAAACCGCAATCAATACCGTTTGGGCGATCGGGTAGAAGTTCAAGTCAAAAGCGTTGACTACTACCGCCAGCAAATTGATTTAGTTGCTGTTGGCGGCGGTAGTCAAGCTTTTGATGATGAGGAATAGAAGAAGAAGGAAGAAGGAAGTACGTCCGCTTCTTTTGTAGCGGATTTAACGGATGTAACGGATGTAAGTCCGTCGGAAGAAGGAAGAAGAAATAAGGAAGAAGGAAGAAGGAAGAAGGTAAGAAAATTACTTTTTTGCTAGTCATAATAAAAAAGTAATTACTGATGATTTTCTAATTTCTTTTTTGCCAATTACTTCTGACTTTCTTATTCTTGTTTCCCCAAGTCTCTAAAGTCCGGTCAATTCACTACGAATCAGGACACGGCAGTGCCGTGTCCCTACAAACTTCTTCTCTATTCCTGCTTGCTTCTTCCCTCAAACTTATGCCTGAAAAATAATGACAAATAACTACCCGCTAATTGTAGGAGTGACTGGAGCATCGGGACTGATTTACGCGGTGCGAACATTAAAATATCTCTTGGAAGCCGATCGCGCCGTGGAACTGGTAGCATCAAAATCTACCTACATGGTTTGGCAAAGCGAACAGAACATCCGAATGCCCGCAGAACCGACGCTTCAAGAAGAATTCTGGCGGGAAAAAGCAGGAGTACCCAATTCTGGCAAACTTCGCTGCCATCCGTGGCAAGATGTTGGTGCTAATATTGCTAGCGGCTCCTTTCGCACCCAAGGAATGATGATTATTCCCTGTAGCATGAGTACACTAGGCAAGTTAGCCGCCGGATTGAGCTCGGATTTGCTCGAAAGAGCGGCCGACGTTCAGCTTAAGGAAGGGAGAAAATTGGTACTTGTACCTAGAGAAACTCCTTTTAGCTTGATTCACCTGCGAAATTTGACTACCTTAGCCGAAGCAGGGGCTAGAATTGTGCCAGCGATTCCCGCTTGGTATCACAATCCTCAAACTATTGAAGATTTGGTAGACTTTGTAGTGGCTCGCGCTTTAGACCAGTTAGGAATTGATTGCGTTCCTCTCAAACGCTGGAAGGAAGAAGAAGGGAGTCATTAGTCATTAGTCATTAGTCATTGGTCATTAGTCATTAGTCATTAGTCATTAGTCAATTCCCAATAACCAATAACCACTAACCACTAACCACTAACCAATAACCAATAACCAATAACCAATAACCAATAACCAATAACCAATAACCAATAACCAATAACCAATAACCAATAACCAATAACCAATAACCAATATTATTGATATGCGTCCTATATTATTGCTAGTAATTGTGGTAGGGCTAACTATTTTTGCCTTGCAAAATGTGGAGCCGGTTTTATCGCTGGTATTTCTCGGAATTCGATCGCCCGCATTACCCTTATCTATCTGGATTTTGCTCGGCATGGCGGCGGGTGCTGTCACGTCTTTATTTATTTCTGGTATGCTGGCTTTTTCCAATTACCTATCTCAAAGGGAAAACCGCACCGGCCGCGACATTCCCAGCCGTGATGCTGTCTCAGCAGACAGGAGAACAGCTTACGCCGCGCCTCCCCCTCCCAGAAAACAGGAGATTGACCCGGATTTTGATACGGAAAATAGCCAAACTTCCTATCGAACTCAGTACGGGACACCGGCGGGTTACAGCGCCCAGACTTTCCAGCAAGAAATTCCTAACCCTCGGCCTGCGAAGGATGACGATCGACTTGGAATCGATCGAGCCACAGACGATGAGGATGATTGGGTTTCTGATGGCTCAAAATCCGGTTCTGACGGCAGCGATGATGATTGGGGGGACGATCGCGATTTTGCCGATCGACCGCAGGTAAATGACGTTGCAGGGGCAAATCCGAGGGATTACGAAACGAAACAAGAACCGAAAAGTAAGTCTTGGGCTGGGTCGGTATACTCTTACGGCTATCGAGATCCGAATCAATCTGGGGTGGGGAAAACTGAGTCTATCTACGATGCGGAGTATCGGGTGGTGGTTCCACCGCAAGACACCATACTTCAATCGGGTGACGCGAAATTACCTCAAAATCCTAGTGCAGAATCAGAGGATGATTGGGGATTGGATAAGGATGATGTATTTGATGAGGACTCGCCACCCAGCGGCGGGCCGATTAATTTGAAAAAATAGTCAAATAAAAATAGGGAGGATTTGGCGGTGGATTTGTTGAGGGGAGTTAATGTCTATCTCGTCGGGATGATGGGTTCGGGAAAAACGACGGTGGGGCGGATTTTAGCAAGGGAATTAAAATACCGTTTTTTTGATACTGATGAGCTCATTGTTCGAGTTGCGAATCAGTCAATTGCTGAGATTTTCGATCGCGAAGGGGAAGAGGCTTTTCGGGAATTAGAAGCTAAGGTGCTCGCCGAATTGTCTGCTTATAAAAATTCGATCGTGGCTACGGGCGGCGGCATTGTGACGCGACCGACAAATTGGGGTCATTTGCACTACGGTATAGTGGTGTGGCTGGATGTACCTGTAGATAGATTGTGCGATCGACTGAGCTCGGACAGCACTCGCCCCCTACTGCGGGAGGGCGATCTCAAATCTAAGCTGCAAAACATTTTAAACGAACGAGAGCGTTTCTACGCTGGAGCAGATGTCCGAGTTTCCACCAGTGGAGGCGAAAAGCCTGAAGAAGTGGCCCGTCGCGCGATCGAGGAAATCAAAAAAATTATCAAACCCGAAACAAAACCCGATATCAATTGATACATTCAGAAACCTGGTTTATGGTAAAACAATCAGGTTTCTGAGGACTTTTGAATACCGTAAAAATACTGATTTTTGTCTGATTGTGTCCGTTTAACTGCAGAATGTTTGGGAATGATATAGCCTTTCTTTGCTCTCATAGGAGGTACTATCCGGTATAGGGCATAGGCCTCCGTGGGCATAGGGCATAGGCCTCCGTGGGCATAGGGCATAGGGTATACCTCACTTTTTTGATATCCGCTATATCAAATCCTCTCTTCATCGGAATAGTAAGTTGACAGTTAACAGTTAACAGTTAACAGTTAACAGTTAACATCATGTATGAGTGCAACCGGAATTGATATGAAGCGGATTTGAGCGGATGTGGGGCTTAAGTTTTATATCATCACGCATTATCAATTTTGAATGCGAAAATGGTGTGAGTTGTGCCAAAAAATAAAATGGCCCCACCGCGGTCGGGCTGTAGGGCGCAAGGACAGTTAAACGCTAACCTGATTATCGGAAAATTTAGCATCAATGCTATCCTCCTATGTGACGATTTCACGATCGTCCATTCACTCATCAATTCTCCTGTATCAAAAAATGTAACCTGAGATCGATCGACTTCAACTTGTCCTATTCTAAAAATAATACCTCATGCATTCTGACGAGCAGCTCCCGAAAGCTGCTTTTTTATTGAGCAAAAATCGGTCATAGAGCATCTGTACGTGATATCCTAGGGCGATCGCACGATCGTAACAAAAACGGATCGCGCGTGCGGACTCGCATTCCGCCACACGCGCGATCCGACCGGACACAACATCGCGAAGATGGAAAACTGCTATAATTGCGCCGATGGGGCGATCGGTCAGAGGTAAGGTTTTGAAAAAACCAGAGCTATATTTCTTCAAGGGCGATCGCATAGTTTTCAGCTAAATATCCGCTGCCAATTAATTGTAGAATTTGGTTGGGTGAATTTCCCCTTCCCGATTAAGGTAATACGAGCTGGCCTGTTTTTGCCAAAAATTCTATCCCTCCGCCCAACCCCAAACCACTCATAGAAACAGCAGTTAATATCACAAAAGTCCGCCATCTGTGGTGGCCAAATAATTGAATGTCTAATCTTGCCAAAGCTCCGGCTGAAGTTAAGACTAAACCAGTTACAAAAAGGTGCATCCAAGTAAAAACTATAACTGCCAAAAGAGCTCCTACAATAATCGAAATAAAAGCTCCGGCATCACTCGAAATCCACCGCATAATATTTTTTTTTATTCTCTTGAGCGGGAACGACAAAGCTATAGCTAACACTAAAACAGCGGCTACGGCGAAAAACCAAGTCAGGTGCGGGGGAACATCAAACTCAGATAATTTCCAGCCAAAAATGAAATAGGTAACAAAAAGTAGGGTTAGGGAAAGCGAATAGTTTTTTTTCATGTTGATGAAAAGATTAGGGAAACCATGCAAAAAAGACGACCCCGCCCAAAAACGGAAGTCCCCGACAGGACTAACGGTCGATTCCCAAATTTTAGACTAAAGTTCAAGTTTCCACATCGCAAGCTGCCAGAAAATCTCTCATTCTTCCATTCTTCAATTGTGCCATCGACTTGCACCGAGAAGTTCGCCGCCGGCCTAGAGGTTAGTAGAAATAGCTTGCACCGGACAAGTAGGGATGCACTGCTCGCAAACAATACAGCGCGATCGAGCAAAGGTTAGTTTAAAGCTTTCTGGGTCTAGGGTCAAGGCTTGCGTGGGGCATACCCCCGTGCACAGGCCGCAGTGAACGCAGATATCTTCATCTATAAGGATTTCCCTGCTGGCGAGGGAAACGCCGATATTTTGCGATCGCATCCAGTCGATCGCCGCTTCTAGTTGGTCGATGTCCCCTGATAACTCTAGCACCAGTTTGCCCACTTGATTCGGAGCCACCTGAGCGCGGATAATGTTGGCTGCAACATTAAAATCCTTTGCCAGTCGGTAGGTGACGGGCATTTGGATCGATCGTTGGGGAAACGTCAGCGTTACCCGTTTTTTCACTTTTACCTCGGTAATCTACAAACACAATCTTTCTTATATTATGTTCGATCGCACGTACACGTAATTTAATTATTGGTATCAGGCAAATTTTATCTCAAATTTAGCAGAGCATCTCAAAATGTGGTAAAATTTGAAGCGGTTATTAAAAAAAACATAAAAATAACATCGCCCTTTATTTTATGAATCTCAATTCTCCAAACTCAACTGCTGCCAACGAACCAAAAAAATCCGACATGACCACCGCCGCGCGCGTCAGAAACTTATTGATAGTGTTAGCAGCGATCGCCCTGTCAGTATCTGTATTGTTGGGATTGCGAACTCAAGCGCCATCAAGTAGTCTCACCGAAATGGCAAAAACATCCGTACCGCTGGAAACAGCCTTAACAAACGGCAAGCCAACATTCATGGAATTTTATGCTGATTGGTGCGGTAGCTGTCAGGCAATGGCTAGCGATTTGAGCACAATCAAAGACAAATATGCCGAACCGATGAATTTTGTCATGCTGAATGTAGACAACACTAAATGGCTGCCAGAAATCACCAAATATCGAGTAGACGGCATACCGCACTTTGTCTATTTGAACGATAAAGGCAGCAGAGTTGCTGAAACGATCGGCGAAATGCCGCGCAGTATTATGGAAGCTAATTTAGAAGCTTTGATTGCCGGAAAACCCCTGCCTCACGCTCAAGCAACAGGTCAAGTTTCTGATTTTACTCCCCCCACAGGGCCAGTGAAAACAAGTAGCTCCGACCCCCGCACCCACGGCAGTCAAGTGCAGTAGTCATTGGTCATTGGTCATTGGTCATTGGTTAGTAGAAATAAGACTGTAAATACAAGCGGCTAGTTTTACCAACACTTCTGGCCTAAAACCAATCATCTCATAAACCCGCCCTTGCCAGGATATTATGGTCAATCGATCGTACTTGATATCAGTTGACAGTTGTCAGTTGTCAGTCGATCGCAACTTTAGCAAATCTTGATTGCGGGCGATCGACTACCTCTCAAGAAATATTTAATAAATTTTATTGAAAATTTATTATAATTTATTATAATGGCAAAATGCGAAGTCTAAATACTCGATCGTTCCCGATCAAAAATAAAGCTTGATACAAATAATTTGGTTGCAATCCCCCCAACTCATTCCTTCGCAGGCTGACTGATATCGTTTCCGGTTGCATCGGAATAATAAAATCGAGTCAACTCTCAACAGTCAACAGTTAACAGTCAACAGTCACCTGACGGTGCAACCGGAATTGATATGACGCAGTAAATTCAAATCTAAAATCTAAAATCTAAAATCAAATGAGCGCCGATAAACCCGGATTCAGCATCAGCAGCCTCTCAATTCGCCGCCACATCGGCACCCTCATGCTGACACTTGCTATTATAATCGTGGGCTTTTTCTACATCACCCAACTGCCCGTTGACTTGCTACCATCCATCACCTATCCCCGCATCGGCGTGCGCTTAAACGCCCCCGGAGTCTCCCCAGAAGTAGCAATAGACGAAGTTACTCGCCCCCTCGAACAAGGACTTTCCGCCACTGAAGGCGTCATGCAAGTTTTCTCGCGCACCCGCGAAGGACAAGTCAGCGTCGATTTATTCTTCAAACCCGGGGGCAACATCGACCAGGCCCTCAACGACGCCACCGCCGCTGTCAACCGCATCCGCAACCGACTTCCCGATACAGTTGAATCGCCCACTCTCTTCAAAGTTGACCCTTCCCAGCAGCCGATTTACGAATTTGCCCTCACTTCCGAGTCCTTGCAAGGAGTTGATTTGCGCGTATTTGCCGACGAAGAATTATCCAGGGAATTAAACGTAATTCCTGGAATAGCAGCAATTGACGTTGCCGGCGGCGTGCAAGAAGAAATTCAAGTAAATATTGACTTAAATCGCTTGCAATCTTTAGGGGTCAGTATTTCCGACGTTTTATCAGCCCTCGAAGCCCGCAACCTAGACACTTCCGGCGGACGGCTGCGGCAAGAAGCAGCAGAACCTTTAACCCGCACCGTCGGGCGCTTTCAGAATGCGAAAGAAATTCAGGAAATTTCTTTTCAAGCATCGGGTTCCAATCCGCCAAAACGAGTGTTTTTGCGCGATTTTGCTCAGGTAATTGACGGTACAGAAGAAGAACGAGTTAAAGTATTTCTCAATCAGAAATCAGCCGTAAAAATTAGCATTCAAAAGCAGCCCGACGCGAATACAATCTCAGTTGTAGACGGCATCAAAAAGCGGCTAGAAGAATTAAAAGAATCCGGGGCAATTCCCGAAGGCACGACTATCGTCAATACCTTCGACGAGTCTAAGTTCATCCGCGATTCTATTAGCAACGTCCTATTTTCGGGTTTAACCGGGGCTGTTTTAGCCGGGGCATCTGTATTGCTGTTCCTCGCTTCCCTTCGCCAAACTTTGATTATTGTCCTAGCAATTCCCCTCGCAACTTTAATGGCGATTATTCTGATGGGAGTTTTTGGCCTATCTCTGAACGTTTTCAGTTTGGGCGGTTTGGCGCTGGGTGTGGGAATTGTGGTCGATAACTCGATCGTCATGCTGGAGAATATTGTCGAAGGAACAAGCAATAAAAACAGTGCCAATGGCAAGCAGCGCTTAAGTAACAAGCAGTTGATGCAGCAAGCAGAAAAAAGCAGCCAAGAATTAGAATCAGCTTTATTTGCTTCCACCATTACTAACTTAGTTGCCGTACTGCCATTTTTGCTAATAGGTGGCTTAGTTTCCTTACTTTTCAACGAATTAATTCTCACCATCACCTTTTCCGTCGCCGCCTCTCTGATTGTCGGATTGACAGTTGTACCGATGATGGCTTCTCGGCTGCTAGCGCTGCGGGTATCCAGCGGTTTGAGCAACTTTTGGCCGCTGCGCGCATTCGATCGAGCTTTTACCAATGCTACCGCCGGCTACGGTAAATTTTTATCGGGCATAGTGCGGTGGCGGTTGATTATAATTGCAGTAGCGATTATTGGATTGGGCGGCGGCAGTTGGCTGATGGCCGGTCAAATCCCCCAGGAAATATTGCCCAGAATTAATACCGGTCAAGCGAGATTGTTTGCCTTGTTTCCTGCAGGCACAAATTTAGCAACCAACCAAAGAATCATGGCCGAAGCGGATAAAATTATCCTCAGCCAACCAGAAACTCAATACACTTTGACGACCGTGGGCGGGCTGTTGTTCGGCAACAGTACGAGTGAGAATGTGCTGCGCGGCGGCTGCAATATTTCGCTGAAACCTGGCACCAATACATTGGATTTTGTGCAGCGAGTTACGCAAGAATTGAATAAAAAAATTGATTTGCCCAAAAATACTCGTTTGCGTCTGAATCCAGAAAATGTGCGGGGTTTGGTTTTAACTAATTCGCCAGTGCGCGGCGCTGAAGTTGATGTTCTGCTTCAGGGCGAAAACGAACAAATATTGCAGCAAGCCGGCCGCGAGATATTGGCAACTTTGGATGAGAAGGTAAATTTAGCTACTTTTCGCCCGGATGCAGACCCGCAGCAGCCGGAAGTGCAGATTCGCCCCAACTGGGAACAAGCAGAAATCTACGGGTTGAATGCGAGGCAAATTGGAGAGGCGATTCAGACAGCAATTCAAGGTTCTGTTCCCACGCAATTGCAGCGGGGAAACCGTTTGGTTGATGTGCGGGTACAGTTCGATCGCGCTTCTGTCCAATCGATTTCTGCACTAAAATTTATCCCTTTAACTGCTAGGGATAACAGCATTATCCGCTTGAGCGATGTGGCGAATATTGAACTGGGAAAAGCGCCTGGGGAAATTCAAAGGCTTAACCAGCGCCAAGTTTTCCTGATTGCTGGGAATATTAATAAGGGCGCGAGTTTGGGCGATGCTTTGAAACAAGTAGATGCAGTTTTGTCCGAAATCAAATTGCCGCCGGGAGTGCGAGTGATACCTAGTTCGGCGGCAGAAACTAACCGGGAATTGCAAAGTTCGCTGATTGTTTTGGGCTCTTTGGCGGCGTTTTTAGTATTTGTGGTGATGGCGGTGCAGTACAATTCGCTTGTCGATCCGCTGGTGATTATGTTGACGGTGCCGCTGGCTTTGGCTGGGGGGATTTTCGGGCTGTATGCGACTAAAACTGCGATCGGCGCAACGGTGATTGTGGGAGCGATTTTGCTGGTGGGAATTGTGGTAAATAATGCGATTATTATGGTGGAGCTGGCGAACCAAATTCTGGAAGATGAAAAGGTCGATCGCGCCACAGCAATTCTCAGGGCAGCACCTCAGCGCTTGCGTCCGATTTTGATGACAACTATTACGACAGTTTTGGGTTTATTTCCCCTAGCTTTGGGCATTGGAGACGGTTCGGAATTCTTGCAACCGCTGGGTGTGGTGGTGTTTTCCGGTTTGTCCTTGGCGACGCTGCTGACGCTGTTTATTATTCCGTGTTTTTACATTTTGCTGCACGATTTCTTCGGGATGTTTGCAGGGAATAAGAAACCGCAGACGGTCGCTATTCCTGTGCAGAAGGCGGGGAGAAAGAATGCGAATTTGTAAAATGTAGCGTCAGCAAATACGCACTTTCCCGCAATCCGGCAGGAGTTTAAACCCCCGCCTCATAGCGAAAGTCGGTTAAAAACCGACTGTAGATTTTGAGGAAAAATACGATCTATTTCAGTCCTCTTTTAGAGGACTTTCGCTATGAGACAGGGAATTCATTCCCTGTCGGACTGTCGGATTTACCAACAATACTGGTACTGCATTTGATGTGAAGTTGACGCGCCGATAATTAGTCGGTAAGGTGCGTCAGTAAACAGTCTCTGACTCCCCAAAGAAATTCCAGACTGACGCACCCTACGATAAATGCTGCAAGGTTTCAGT
Organism: Tychonema sp. LEGE 06208; assembly: GCF_015207505.1. GTDB lineage: Bacteria > Cyanobacteriota > Cyanobacteriia > Cyanobacteriales > Microcoleaceae > Microcoleus. The sequence continues at coordinate 10,294 of NZ_JADEWT010000083.1, read as the reverse complement.
TAAAATAGAGTCTATCTACGCAGCATATCTAAATATCTTTATGCTGATTTTACCAAAACATGAAAGAAAAATTGACGGCGGGATTTGGGCTATAAATCACACCACTAATTCCGAGTGGACTATTGCGATAAGTTGCGGTCAAAAAGTTACTTTAGTCGATCGCAACCTGTCGCCAAAATACGAATACCAGCTTCCCGACGAAATTAGCTGTTTAGCCATTAGTCCCAAAGGCGATTTGCTGGCAGCAATTATGGCAAATGGCAATCACTTAGCAATTGTGACAGCAGAAAACCAGCTAGTTTTTGAAGAACAGCTACCTAACCCTCCTGTTGAGGTTTCACATTTGCATAACAAGAATGGATTTCAGGACTGCTGGTTTGATGCAGACGGCGTGCGTTTTTGGTGCATGAAATTAATTGAAATGAAGCAAGTCGAGATTCAAATTCGCGATACCAGTTCGTGGCAAATCCAGCGACAACTTTTGCTCAAAGACCCTCTTGGCGCCGGCAGTTCTTTCTCGTTTCACCCGCACCCAGAAAATCAAATTTTAGCTCTTTATGCTGCGGCCGGTCAGCACGGACAGCAAATCTACTGGCTTTATGATGATGGTACGAGAATTCATGCCGTGGAGGTTCCCTGTCTCTATGACACAGCGCCTCCAGAATTTCATCCTGCTGGTGGCGAATTTGTGGTGATAAATAATTCAGATCGACAAATCAGCAGATTCAGTTTTCCTGAGTGCAATCTACTTGGAATATGCGAATGCCCTTGTCCTGATTCGGATGACAGGTTTAGCTACTCTACCTACCTATCAGACGATCGCCTTCTAATTAACACTGGTAATGGGAGAATGTATCTAATCGATATTGAAAAAATGGAAATGTTAGATGAACTGATTTTAAGCGGTCATGAACCGCGTCCTTCTCAAGAACTTTATCCTAATCTCAAGGATGTTGAAGAAGGACTTTGCAGCGACTTGGACCGCTTTTATCGATTTGATTCAGATAGTATTCTTTCCGTTCACTCACAACTGCCGAGTCCAAAACCTGACTCTAAACAGAAGACATTAGTTATATTCGGGGGAAAAGAGTTGTTTGGTTCCCTGGCGAAGGTACAAGAATCGGCACCCTACAGTAAATTATTCATTCAATCTTTAGGCATTTCTTAAGGATTTTCAATTTTCAATAACAGGCTTTCCGGCCTGTTCCACAAAGAAAGAATCAGTTTTATTGTGGGGAGTAGGGGTTGGGCATCCTGCCCGCCCCTAACGCGACTGATATCAAATCCGGTGGCATCGGAATTAACATTACCCACAATCAGGACACGGCAGTGCCGTTTCCCTACAATTAATCGGGCGATAGTTAAATCTCTGAGGTCGTGCTGATGATTATTTTGGAGTAGGGAAACGGCATTGCCGTGTCCTCCGTTGCCTATCATCTCGCTCATGAAACCGGAATTGATATGACGCACCCTACGAGAATTAGTCTGTCAGGTGTATTTGACATCATAACTTTATATGTTACAATATGTACTACACACAAATTAGCAGAAGAAACTTAAACCAAAATGCCCTACGAAAAATTAGAAATATCAACCCCAAAACCAGTATTATCTTGGGCAAATCACGCCTTGGGCGAAAAAGAAACCAAGATGGCCGCCAATGTCGCATCTTTGCCCTTTGTATTCAAACACGTCGCACTAATGCCCGACGTACATTTAGGAAAAGGTGCTTTAGTCGGTTCCGTAATTGCCACAAAAGAAGCGATTATTCCGGCTGCGGTGGGGGTTGATATTGGCTGCGGGATGGCTGCAATTAAAATGCCATTCAAGGCTCACAAATTAGAAGGCAAACTCAAACAAATTCGCCTCGATATCGAAGCAGCAATTCCCGTCGGATTTGCTGAAAACAAAGAAGTCGAAAAATCTGTCACCAACTGGCAAAAATGGAGCGATTTCAAGGAACTTCATCAAGGCGTGCAGCACCAAGATAATAAAGCCTTAAAACAATTGGGTTCCCTGGGCGGCGGCAATCATTTTATTGAGGTTTGCGTTGATACGGAAAACTTTGTTTGGCTGATGCTGCACTCTGGTTCTCGCGGCATTGGGAATTTGCTCGCACAGCAGCATATCGAGACGGCGAAAGATTTAGCTAAACTGGCAGAAATTAATCTGGCTGACAAAGATTTGGCTTATTTTGTAACAGGTACGCCGGAGTTTGCGGCTTACTGGCACGATTTGCAGTGGGCGCAAGATTATGCTCGTTTTAATCGCGATATAATGATGAATCGATTTAAGCGAATTGTGGAAAAGCACGTGGCGGGTGGCAAATCTGTTAAGCCGTTATTAGAGGTGAATTGCCACCACAATTATGCGGAAAAAGAGGTGCATTTTGGCGAAGATGTGTATGTTACTCGCAAGGGTGCTGTGCGGGCGGATGTTGAGGATTACGGGATTATTCCGGGTTCGATGGGGGCGAAGTCTTTTATTGTTAAAGGGAAGGGAAATGTTGAAAGTTACTGCAGTTGCAGTCATGGCGCTGGGCGGTTGATGTCTCGCACTAAGGCGAAAAATGTATTTACTCTTGATGATTTTGTGCGGCAGACTGATGGGGTTGAGTGTCGCAAAGATGAGCAATTTTTAGATGAAATTCCGGGGGCTTATAAGTCCATTGAGGAAGTGATGAGTCAGCAGTCGGATTTGGTGGAGGTTGTGGCAACTCTCAAGCAAGTGGTTTGCGTTAAGGGCTGACAGAAATTGGTTTATATCAATTCCGGTTGTGCCGTCAGGTGATTGTTGAGTGTTGACTGTTGACTGTTAAGAGGGCCCGCACGCACCATCCACCGCCCCTACTGACTGTTGACTGTTGACTCGATTGTATTATTCCGATGCAACCGGAAACGATATTATTTGTACTTGACTTAGGTGAAAAGTTCTGTATGGGAAGATGGGGGAAATCAAATCGCTTTCGATTTCCTCCTGTTGACAAATGCTTTGTTTTGTGAGGCTATTTGCTAACAAGCCATTTGCTTCCACTCAATTTCTAGCAAGCGCATCAATCTTTCATCGCCTTTGGCTTTGGCCACTTGCTGTCTGCGATCGAGAATACTGCAAATATGCCTCCGCTGGACTTGCGCCACTTCCGCAACTGTTGGGGAAGATTGAACCGCCGCTATGGCGCTAGCTGCTGCGACATCCCGCAGGGCTTGAACCTCTTGCTTTGTGTTAGAGTTTGCGCCCCCGTATTTTTGGGGGACGGGAATGTGTCTGGGATACCGATAGTTCCAGTCTTGACCCCTATATTTGCCTGCGGCTTGGCCTTCAATCATATCGACTGTGGGAATGTCGTATTCGTAGTTTGCGCCGCGATAAGTGAGTTGCATATTTTTCGATCCTTATATTCAGATAAAAAGAGCAGTCAGGTCTGGTGTGATTTTTGTAGTAAAAAGTTTTTACTTTCTGTATTCAATTATACGGTTCTTTAAGAAAAATGCGTTAATTTACATAAATTAATATTGTGAAACCCAAAGAGCAGGAAAAAACCCGCAACAGCGGGTTTAATTGAGCTTTTGAGTCCTTCGACGGACATCAAGAGCAAAACTGCTGCGGTTCCAAAGAACTACCCGACTGTCACTTGATCCGTTTGGACTGCTGTCGCGCCCTCTTCAGCAGAGGCGATCGCCACTAACTTGTCGAGAATTTCCTGACTGGGAACTTGACCTTTGAGAACAACCGTGCTGCTGAGCTGAGCAACCCACACCGTCTCGATATCAGCAACTTCTGAATCGCCGTCAAAAGCCAAAGCTACCCGCTTCGCTAAGCCACTTTCGTCAAAATTTCCGTCTGGGCCGACTTTAGCAGGGGCGATGGATTGCGATTGGGCTGCTTGCTGTACTACTTGTGCCATCGGTTCAGCCTGGGGTGCAGGCTTTTCGAGTCCGAACAGTCTTTTAAACCAACCCATAGTAGTCTCCTGAAAATACACTTTTTACAAAGATAGCTCTAGAATTGCCAAAGACTCGTAATTGTTGCAAAACTCAGCGAAATTTATCAAAAATTTTTCCCGGCAGACTTTCAAAATCTGGTAAGTGCTCGAAGATCCGGGTTTTGATAGCCCTGGCTCAAATGGTTCGTAAAATATGTAGGGGTAGTGCTAAGAGTGCCTAGCCCCACGGATCGCAGCTCTTCACGGGGGGATTGTCCCTACAAAAATCACACAACTGATGCGAGGATTGCTATATTTAGCCGAACTTGAGATCCTATTGTTCGGGGCCAAGGCTGTTCGTCCTCGCTACAAACTCGATATATAATATTGTTCCGCTTCCAACCAATTTAGTTTAAGCAAGGAATCATTTCCAACTAAAAACTTGACACTAGGCTTAATTGCTTTCACACCCAAAGCGCCAATAATCTGTGCAGCTACAGCTTTCGCTAATAGCGGCGGTACAGAATTTCCGACTTGGCGGAAACCGTGCCATTTGGTGACGTGAAATCTAAACCAGTCAGGATAGGAATGCAGCCGCGCAGCTTCTCTGACTGTAATGCACCGAGGGACGATCGGGTGAATCGGCCTTGGCGAAGTATAAGCGCCCCTCTCCCTGTCGGTTCCAGCCCTGAGAGTGTTGCAAACTCCGTCGGGGTGCAGCTTGTAAAAGCGGCTGATCGGCTCTTTTTCGCCGTAGGCGGAGGCTGCAAATCTTTCCATACATTCGAGAGAATGTTTTGTGCGCCGACTCGAAGAGAGGATTTGTCGATCGTACTGGCGATCGTAACCATAATCATTTTCAAAATCATCGAATCCGCGCAAAAAACTCGCGTAATCGCTGCTGCAATTTCCGTACTCTGCTACTACCCAATCTCGGTGCAGCAACTCGCTGTACTTTTCCACTTCCGGCAAATCTCCAATCGCATCCCAAACAGTCGGAACAGCAGGTAAATTAATTTTTTTATAGCGTTTAGGAAGTTTCTTTTTCGGTAGCATAGTCGTTGGCTGAGGATATTTTGGCAGCTCAAAGTCTTTTTTGCACCCAATCAAAAACAATCGTTTGCGAGCTTGCGGCACTCCGTAGTGAGCGGCATTCAGAACTTGATAATTTTCTTCTACTTGATATCCCGATTCCCCAAAAGAGCTAATTAAAAGATTCAAAAGTTCCTTGTGTTTGCCGGCCACAATTCCCGGCACATTTTCCATGACAAAAAACTTGGGTTTCAATTCCAAAACTAAGCGTAGAAAGTGAAAAATCAGAGAATTTCGTGGGTCATCCACATCGCGCTTTCCCATCAGCGAGAATCCTTGGCAGGGCGAACCGCTGATTACTACGTCTATCTCCCGCCTGCCGATCGCAGATTTGTTCCTAATTTCCGCTCCTGTTAGCTGTGCGACATCTTTGCACAAAATAGAACACATCGGGAAATTAAACTCGTGTGTAGCGCAGTGAATTGGGTCAATTTCAACGGAAGCAAGTACATCAAAACCTGCTTGTTCAAAGCCGAGAGTCATGCCGCCCGCGCCTGCAAATAAATCAACAGCGATCGGTCGCTTTTTCCGATTGCTTGACATAACATTTCAATTATAAAATTGCTTTAATTTGCTGTATTTAATTTAACATTGTTGACGATTTCGGCAGCCGCGCGATCGCAAACCCCTAAATCTCCGAGACTTTCTCGCATTTGGCGATAGCCCGCTTTCATTTGCTGGCGTCGATCGGCATTTTGCAGCAATTCCAGTGCGTGTTTGACAATATTTTCCACAGTAGCATCGTCTTGCAGCAACTCCGGGACGATCGGCTTCATTTCCACCAAATTCGGCGGAGACATAAAAGGAATCGAAAATTTCAGTACGTGGCGAGCAATCATAGCCGTAATCCGACTGACGCGGTAGACGACAACTTGCGGAACATCGAGCAAAGCCAGCTCCAAATTAACAGTACCAGATTTAGTAATAGCCATATCGGCAGCAGCCAAAAGTTCCAGAGTTTGATTTTCCAACAAAGTAGCCCGCAAACCGTAATTCTCGATCGCCTCTGCTATTTTACTGCCGAAAGCTGGGTTAGCAAGCGGAATCCAAAAATGAACCTCGGGAAATTGGGCTTGAATAATTTGAGCAGCCTCAAATATAACCGGCATCAGGTACTTTAGTTCTTGCTGTCTAGAAGCCGGAATTAGAGCCACTGACACCTGTTCCGGCGCAATTCCCAACATTTTGCGGGCAACTTCCCGGCAGGGCGCAGATTGCATTCTATCCACTAAAGGATGACCTACCCAACTCACTTCGGCTCCTTTTTCCCGATAATAACTAGCTTCCTCGGGGAAAATTGCCAAAATGCGATCGGCAATACTGACAATCAGATTTGTATTGCGAGGAGAAATCGACCAAACCCATTCTTGAGGTGCGATATACCAAACCACGGGCAAATTTGGCAAACAGCGGCGAATGTAGCTACCAATACCGAGATTTGGAGTCAAATAATCAATCAATACAACCACATCCGGGGGAAATTTTTTTAGATATTGTTTAGCTTTTTGCTGAACTTGGATTGTCGGCCAAATATACGGCACAGATTCTATAAGACCCATAGAACCAATACTGACAGTATCGCCTAAAATAGTAGCGCCAGCTTCCGCCATGCGCCGCCCGCCCAAAGCTGTTATTTCTATATCCAAACCAGCGGCGACAGCATGACGTTTTAAGGCAGCAACTAACAAAGCTCCTTGCAAATCGCCAGAAACCTCACCAGTGCTGATAAAAATTTTCATATTTTCAATTAAACTCTGATTTTAAACGGGTAAAATTTGTTGTAACAACTCAGTCACAGCATCATATTGATCTGGCATATTAGCACAGCGCAGGAGTAATTCTAAATCGAGGTCTGGCAGAAATGTACTGCGGGTAATTTGCTCGTAATTTTTACCTCTCAAACAGTAGAGAGATAACTGATTGTTTTGCCAAAACCAAACTTCCCGAACTCCCAATCGTTTGTAAAATTCTAAAGTATCTATTCCGCCGCTGGTAATTACCACTTCAATAGCAATATCTGGGACTGTTTTTGGAGTTCCTATATCATAGGAATCATCCGGCTCTTTTCTACCTCCCAACTCTCTGTTACCCAGAGTCGGCCCGCCCTTGCCGTAAAATCGAATCCCGCTTGCTCTCATGTATGCTTCTAGCAGCATACAGAGCGTTTTTTTGATGATTTCGTGTTCCGCCGAGACAGTCATAAGTTGCAGGATGCGATCGAGATAGAAAAATTTTACACCGCCGATATCTTTAAAGGCTGATTCGATCGCTTCAAATTGCTCCCAGCTAACATCTGATAACCTGATGCAGCCATCTTGTTCTGTTTCAAGAAATGTAGATTTGACTGAAGTATATACATTCATAGGGCCAGCATTGCTCTGTGGATAGATTTATTCTAGCCCATTCACTTTTTACCAGGAATTAAACCGCGCCGCCCTTTGCTGACAGACTGCTGCACAAATCTCCGCAGGTGCTGCAAGTGGGGATTTTCTGGCAACAAATCCAACTGTTCCAAAGCTTGATTTAGGGTGTAGCCAGAATGGTATAAAATCCGAAAGGTTTTCTTCAAAACTAGCAAATCTTCGGGGGTTAAACCGGCGCGTTCGAGGCCTATTTTGTTGATTGCTCGCACTCTCGAAGGATTTCCCTCGACTAGCATATAAGGAGGTACATCTCGATCGATCCTGCTCAAGCCGCCCACCATCGACAAGCGGCCGATGCGGACAAACTGGTGAACGCCCAAAACCCCGCTCAGTCTGGCTTGAGACTCGATTTTGACGTGTCCGGCCAAGGCTACGGCGTTGGCGATAATTACCTGGTCTCCGAGTTCGCAATTGTGACCGACATGAACGTAAGCCATCAACAAATTACGATCGCCAATTGTGGTGCTTTCTCCCGCTCCTGTAGCGCGGTTGATTGTCACGTATTCCCGAATCACATTGCTGTCGCCAATTGTTACCCTAGTCAGCGAACCTTCATATTTCAAATCTTGAGGTTCCAGGCCAATCGCCGCACCGGGGAAAATTTGATTGTTAGCACCTATTTCTGTTAGCCCATCGATAATTGCATGAGCGCCAATCTTAGTCTCTGGCCCGATTTTCACTCTTTCCCCAATTACAGCATAAGCGCCCACTTCTACAGTCGGGTGCAGTTCGGCGCGGGGATGAATCACAGCAGTTGGGTGAATCAAAGTAAGCATTTTTCAGTTGTTAGTTGTCCGTTGTCTGTTGTCCGTTGTCTTTTGACTGTTGGCTGTTGTCATTAGTCATTAGTCATTAGTCATTAGTCATTAGTCAGCAGTCATTAGTCAGTAGTCATCAGTCATTAGTCATTAGTCATTTGCCAGCAATGCCCTGTTTGCCCAATGCCCTGTTTGCCCAATGCCCTGTTTGCCCAATGCCCTGTTTGCCCAATCCCTCCGCTTCGCTCCGCCCAATTCCCAAATTTAATCTACCATCGAAAACATCAATTCTCCTTCACAAACTTTTTGTCCGTCCACTTCAGCTAGAGCTTGAATTTTTGCGAAGCGGCGGCGTTTTACCCACAGCAATTCTACAGTCATCAGCAAGCGATCGCCCGGTACAACCTGACGCCGGAATTTGACCTTATCAATCCCGGTAAACATCCACAATCCTTGTTCGATGTCGGGTAACTGAGCCAGAACAATACCGCCAACTTGAGCCATCGCTTCAACGATTAAGACTCCAGGCATAACCGGCCTTCCGGGAAAGTGCCCTTGAAAATGCGGTTCGTTGAAAGTGACATTTTTAATTCCTACAGCCCGCGATCCCGGCACATAATCGAGAATCTTGTCTACCAGCGCAAGGGGATAGCGGTGAGGCAATATTTTCTGAATTTCTTCCAGAGTAAAAGTAGATTTAACCGCTGGAGAATCTTCACCGTTTTCGGCTGGAACGGATTCAGAATTAGCAGTGTTGAGGGTGTTAACTTCGGTGAGCGTGGACATTACTTGAAGACTTGTGAGTGTGGTATGGGAGAAGTCAGTAGTCAGTAGTCAGTAGTCAGTAGTCATTAGTCATCAGTCATTAGTCATTAGTGCTGTCGTCTCCGAGCTTTCCGTCCAACGTCATCAGTAAGATGGAAGATGGAAGGAATGATTTAGTTATGTCGCCAGAGAAGCAATTCACTGCAATGAATTCCGCAATTAAGAATATCCTAACTGCCTTGGCAGTTGCTAGATAAACGCAAGGGTTCGCACCTTGGTTTGTGAATTGTAACGGTGACGAATGCTCGAACCTTTTCTAACTTGTCTCTAGCACCGCCAAAGTTTGAGATTTCAGCGTTTGAGCAAGTTGGACGTGCAGGTTGTGACTGGCTTTGTAAGCCAAGTAGTGAGCTTTTGGCCAAGTTCCCAGCAGACTGAGGTCGCCTACTAAGTCTAAGATTTTATGGCGCACCGGTTCGTTGGCAAATCTCAAGGGCGGGTTGAGCCAGCCGGATCGATCGCAAACGAGGGCGTTATCTAGGGTACCACCTTTGATTAAACCTGCTTGTCGCAATTGGTCAACTTGGCGAGCAAGTCCAAAAGTACGGGCTGGGGCGATCGCCGTGGCAAAACTTTCTACCTCTGGCGACCAACTGTACCATTGATTGCCGATCGCCTCTTCCTCAAAATCAATTCCGTAGCTAAACCGAGTTTGGCCCGACGGTAAAGCCGCCACAAAAGCATCCCCGTGACGCACCCAAATCGGCTCGGCGAGGGCGAACGATGCAGTGGGGTCTTCTTGGCATTCTTGAGACACCAAGCCGGTACGGGCGATCGCCTCTACCCAAACCTCAGCAGAACCGTCCAGCAGAGGCAGTTCCGGGCCATCAACCTCAATTCGAGCATTATCTGCTCCCATCCCCGCCAAAGCGCCTAATAAATGCTCTACAGTGCGAATTCGATCGCCCGCAGCATTTGCCAGTTCAGTAGAAAGTGCAGTCTGACAAACCGCCTCAACTGTTGCAGGAATTCTGCGATCGGCCGACAAGTCAATTCTGACAAAATAGCGACCTTCCCCAACTGCAGCAGGCAAAACTCGGACGCGAGTTTGCTCGCCGCTGTGCAAACCAATTCCTGACAGTTCAAATTCAGATTTTAAGGTACTTTGAGTCATTAGTTAGTAGTCAGTAGTCAGTAGTCAGTAGTCCGTAGTCATTAGTTAGTAGTCAGTAGTCATTAGTCAGTAGTCATTAGTCATCAGGAATAAGGAATAAAGTAGAGGGGGAAACGGGGAGAGGGGGAGATTGGGAGACGGGGAGAATTAGTAATTACCC
>NZ_JADEWT010000082.1 GCF_015207505.1 Tychonema sp. LEGE 06208 | reverse complement strand
TAAGAGACAGGATGGGGAGAGTGGGAGATGGGGAGAGGGGGAGAGGGGGAGAATTACCAATTTCCAATTCCCAATTACCGATTCCCAATTTCCAATTCCCAATTACCGATTCCCAATTCCCAATTCCCAATTCCCAATTCCCCCAACATTCATCCGAATCCCGCACCTTGTTCGTTGGCCGAGGTTCCATCTTCCATCTTCCATCTTCCATCTTCCATCTTCCATCTTCCATCTTTCATCTTCCTCATGACTAATGACTAATGACCAATGACCAATGACCAATGACCAATGACCAATGACTAATGACTAATGACTAATGACTAATGACCAATGACTAATGACCAATGACCAATGACTAATGACTAATGACCAATGACTAATGACCAATGACCAATGACTAATGACCAATGACCAATGACTAATGACCAATGACCAATGACTGATGACTGATGACTTCAAACTTGTCCGATACGTTCTAGTGGCCAAAACCGCACTACAGCGCGGCCGATGATATTCTGCTGAGGTAAAAATCCCCATCGGCTAGAGTCGTTGCTGTTGTTGCGGTTATCTCCCATCACAAAGTATTGATTTTCAGGGACGCGATAAGGCCCCCACTGGTATTTAGGAGGTTCGGCAATATATTTTTCGACGAGGGGTTTGTCGTTGAGATAAACTAAACCTTTTTTAACAGCGACGGTTTGACCAGGTAAACCAATTACCCGCTTGATAAATGCTTGGTCTTGGGTAAAGCCTTGTTCTTGCAACTTTTCCGGGGGGACAAATACTACGATGTCGCCAGTTTTTGGAGGTTCGAGGTAGTAGGAGATTTTTTCGACCACGACGCGATCGCCCACGTGGAGAGTTGGTATCATAGAATCTGAGGGGATGAAGCGCGGTTCCGCCACCAGCGCTCGAATCAATATTGCTAAACCCAAAGCAATAATTACGATTTGTAGATTTTCTCGCTGCGACTTCCAGGCTTTTTGCCACCAGGTTTCAGCCTGCACTTCTGCTACTTCTGTAGCTAAATTCTTTTTTTCCGATGTCATTGAGTCCTCGCTATATAATTGCCACAAATTATCTAATAAGTTGTAGAGATATTCAAATTGTATGTCAAGAAACAATCACCTCGAATATTTAATTTCAATTCTCTACAGCTTACCTTTGAAATATATCGCTGTTAATTATTAGACTGGAATTGCAACAAATGCAAACTATCTTACAATTACCTGCGTTTATTTGCGTTTGTCTGTGGTTTCCCTATTCATCAAATATTGACGTAATATCATGTCCGGTCGATTAGCATCACAAAAACCGATCGCGCCTGCGGACTTTAGTCCGCACTACGAACCAATTTTATCCTTGTCAATCGACCGTACCCGATATAATAAGTATCCTCTTGATATTAACTCATAAAAAAGGTAGAGAATTTTAATTCTCTACCTTTTTTTTACGTGAAGATTTCGAGTTATTTGCAACTGCGAGATTGGTTATTTCACAACTTTACTCGCGGCGTCCAACTGAATCTTACTCAGCGCCTTGGGGCAGCAATTCCCGCTTTTGACCTTGCAGCACCTTGACAATCCCGTCATCGCCCACATCCACAAGGGCGATGTCGCCGTCTTTGATGCGACCGGAAAGAATTTCCTCGGCCAAGCTGTCTTCCAACAACCGCATGATGGCGCGGCGCAGGGGTCGGGCTCCGTAGCTGGGGTTGTAGCCTTCTTCTATCAGCCGTTCTTTGAATTTCTCGGTCACTTCCATCGTGATTCCTTGTTCTGTCAAGCGGCCGAACACTTCTTTAAGCATGATGACGGCGATTTCCTTGACTTCTTCCCTGTTCAACTGACGGAAGACGATAATTTCGTCAAGTCTGTTGAGGAATTCTGGGCGGAAGTAGTTCTTGAGTTCTTCGTTAACCAAGGAACGAATGCGGTTGTAATTAGCATCGGCTTGGTTGTCGCTGAACTCGAAACCGAGGCCGCCGCCGCCTTTTTCAATCACCTTAGAACCGATGTTAGAAGTCATGATCAGCAGCGTGTTTTTGAAGTCCACGGTGCGACCTTTGGCATCGGTTAAACGGCCGTCTTCCAATATTTGCAAGAGCATATTGAAGACATCGGGGTGGGCTTTTTCGATTTCGTCGAACAGCACGACGGTGTAAGGACGGCGGCGGACTGCTTCTGTGAGTTGGCCGCCTTCGTTGTAGCCGACGTACCCGGGCGGAGAACCGATGAGTTTGGAGACGGTGTGGCGTTCCATGTATTCGGACATATCCAGCCGGATCATGGCTTCTTCGGAACCGAAGAAATAGGAAGCAAGGGCTTTGGTGAGTTCGGTTTTGCCGACGCCTGTGGGCCCGGAGAAGATGAAACTGGCGATCGGGCGATTGGGATTTTTCAATCCGACGCGAGCGCGGCGAATGGCGCGGGAAACAGCTTTTACTGCTTCTTCCTGACCGATCAAACGCTGGTGCAGGGTGTCTTCCATGTGCAGCAGCTTTTCGGATTCGGATTCGGTTAGTTTGTTGACCGGGACGCCCGTCCAGCTTGCGACGATTTGAGCGATATCTTCTTCGGTAACTACTGGCGATGGGTCGGTGTCGCCACGGGCCGCCGAGTCGGTTTTTTTGGCTTGGGAAATAGCGCGGATTTCGGCTTTGATCGTCATTTCGCGATCGCGCAATTCGCCAGCTTTGTCAAAGTCTTGAGAACGCACCGCTTCGTCTTTATCTTTCAGGACTTGGCGGAGTTCCTTGTCAAGTTCTTTAGCTGCGGGGGGAAGTTGAGAATTGATCAGGCGGACTCTGGAACCTGCTTCGTCTACCAAGTCAATTGCTTTGTCTGGGAGGAAGCGGTCGGAGATGTAACGGTGAGAGAGTTTGGCTGCGGCTTCTAGGGCGGTGTCCAAGATTTTCAGCTTGTGGTGCTGTTCGTAGCGTTCCCGCAGGCCGAAGAGAATCTCGATCGTCTCGTCAACAGTAGGTTCGCCGACCATCACCGGTTGGAAGCGCCGCTCTAGGGCTGCATCGCGCTCGATGTGCTTGCGGTACTCGTCAAGGGTTGTAGCGCCGATACACTGGAGTTCGCCTCTAGCCAAAGCTGGCTTGAGAATGTTCGCTGCGTCGATCGCCCCTTCCGCCGCACCTGCACCGATCAAAGTGTGCACTTCGTCAATCACCAAAATCACGTTACCCGCTGTGCGGATTTCATCCATGATTTTTTTGAGACGTTCCTCAAATTCACCCCGGTATTTGGTACCGGCGACCAGCAGGCCGATGTCGAGAGTGACTACCCGCTTTTCTTCGAGGATGTCTGGGATATCGTTGTTAGCGATGCGCTGGGCCAGACCTTCGGCGATCGCAGTTTTACCGACTCCGGGTTCGCCGATGAGCACCGGATTATTTTTGGTACGGCGACCGAGGATTTGAATTACCCGTTCGATTTCTTTTTGCCGACCCACTACCGGGTCAAGCTTACCATCGACAGCCATTTGAGTCAGGTTCGAGCCAAATTCGTCGAGGGTTGGCGTTTTGGTGCGAGCGCCCCCGCCAGTGGCTGCGACTTCTGCGGTTTCTCCCAGCATCCGAATGACTTGGGTGCGGACTTTCGACAAGTCTACTCCCAGATTTTCCAGGACTCTGGCCGCGACTCCTTCACCTTCGCGAATCAAGCCTAGCAGCAGGTGTTCGGTGCCGATGTAGTTGTGTCCGAGTTGGCGGGCTTCTTCGAGGGACAGTTCCAGAACCCGCTTGGCGCGAGGGGTGAACGGAATTTCGACTGCTACGAAGCCCGAACCGCGCCCGATGATTTTTTCGACCTCAATCCGAGCATCTTTGAGGTTAACCCCCATTGATTTGAGGACTTTTGCCGCCACTCCGGTTCCTTCTCCGATCAGACCCAGAAGGATCTGTTCTGTCCCTACGAAGTTGTGACCCAGGCGGCGAGCTTCTTCCTGGGCCAACATGATTACTTTTATTGCTTTTTCTGTGAAGCGTTCAAACATAATTTATTCCCACCTGCTATGTGCCCGTTTTGAGGTCACGCTCGCACAACGAGCGTTTTTGTTCGAGTGTTAACTCGTAATGCCAATTCTAGCGCGACACTCCCACCGCTGGGCCGCACTCGGCTGCGGTTGCAGATTCTAGGCTCATGTTGCAGGGTGGCTTTCAACTGGGAAGACCCAAATGGTGGCTGACCTACAACCTCCCCTAGACTGCAAGAAGATTGCTCTTCTCGGCCTGTGCCCAACCTACGACTGCGTATTGATGGATTCTAGCACAATGTTTTTTGCTCTTACGCGCGATCGTAAATTCATACATCTGGAAGTGTGTAGAGGTTGCTTCACAAAACTTATCTGTTACGGGCGCGATCGAGCTTTTCACTGTTAATCGATTGCGCGAATCGCAGGGGAGGTCAAAAACCTGGTTTTTGGAGAAAATCTTGGTTATAGCCGTCAAATGAATTGAAAAACCCGGTTTCTTTGGTCAGGAGTGCGTCGGGTGTAATTGTCATGCGCTTGGCTGAGCTCTCAAGTAGTATTCCTCAATTTTGAGGTTTTAAAATTCACAGCGATCTCTACAAAACCGAATAAAAGTCAAGCCTAAAAGATTGTCGGGAAGTGTAATTCCGAAGCCCAGAGACTCCACAAGTGAGCTGCACCCAAGCCCAAAAAGGCTAACAATGAGGCCAATGGGGAGGCGTTCTCCGGTACGGCAGTAGGAGGAGATTCGTTAATTTCTAAGGTCACTAGCCCCTCACCTCCAATAGTTCCATTTCGCAAGACGAACTTAAATATCCCAGGATCTACAAAAATAAATCCGTTATTTCCACCCCAAACTCCGCCATCATTTCCCGGAGCAACTTGCATACCAAATTGAGTGGGAATTCCGTTCTCAAACAACAAAATAGGATTATCTGGGAAGTTTAAATCATCACTGGCCGTATAGGTGACAGGAGTTAAACCTGTAGCAAAGTCCAGAAATCTAAAGTTCAGAGATAGCAGTCCTGGTCGAACTTGATAGTCACCATCATTCATGACCAGGAACTCTGTGCCGACTTTGGTCAGATGTGTATCGTCGTAGGAAAAGTCACCTGTGTAGACACCGGCGAATTTGGGATCGGTGACATTGACCACGTTGACTTTGATTGTGCCTGCGATCGTAGCTGCCATAACGGTTGAGCCTCCTAATGTGGATATTAAATATGTCCCCAGGATAGCGGTCAGTCCATATTTTATCAGAGAATTGGGTTGAAAACCCCGTCCTTATAGGACGGCTTTGTAAGTAAAAGTATAAATTTAAATCATCTCTATTAAGATTAATAAAATATAAAAAACTAAAAACCCACAAGTATTTTGCTATATACTAATAACAACTCAAAAAATGAGGAGTCAGACTTGTTGACAAACTATGTATACAAGTTGCGCCCAAATCCAACACAAGAATTAAAAATGTCCAATTGGGTAAATATGTTGCGAAGCCATTACAATTGGTGTCTCAACGACAGAATTACTCAGTACAGTCAGCAGTTTATTCAAGGTAACTATTGCGATATTAGAATGCAAAGTGAAGCTTGTCCCTTGACCAGTTGTGTTAGTAAAAATGGTGCAACTGGCGAACCCTGGAAAATGAGTAAAACCGATAAAGATGGGAAAGTTAAAAACCCTCGGCGCAATCCAGGCGACATTCAAATCACCGCATTGCCCGAGTTAAAAGCAGCTAGACCCTGGTTCGGCGGAATAGACTCAACTGTTCTACAGCAAAACGTCAAACGGCTAGACATTGCCTATAAAAATTTCTTCGACGGGCGTGGCTTTCCTAAGTTTAAGAACCGTAGCAACTTCACTTCCTTTACTTTCGTGATGGGAGTGAAAACCCAAGGTAGTAAGATTTACTTACCCAAATTAGGTTGGATGCGTTTCCACAACTCGCGCCTAATTCCCAATGGCTTTACTATTAAAGCTTGCGCCGTAAGAAAGCGACAAAATGGTTGGTATGTTTCGGTTCGCATTGAGGACAAATCTGTTCCCGATTACATGACGAAACCTCTCAAAGATGTCGTCAAAGTAATTGGCTGCGACATGGGGATTACGAAATTAGTCTATCTATCAGATGGAACTCAAATCGAAAATCCCAAATTTTCAACTACTAAAAAAGCTAAGCGCACTCTGAGGATTAGGCAGAGACGGGTTAGTCGAAAAGCAAAAGGTAGCAAAAACCGCAAAAAAGCTGCTAAAAGACTAGGACTTTTCCACCAGAAGATTAGCGATAAACGCCAAGCTTACCAATGGAAAGTTGCTAATAAAATAGTCTCTCGTGACGTTGACGCGATTGCTTTGGAGGACTTAAACATCTCCGGTATGATGCGTCGATGTCGAGTAAAAGTTGATGAGAAAACAAGTAGATTTCTTAAGAATGGACAGTCAAGGAAAACAGGTCTAAACCGCTCTATCTCCGATGCTAGCTGGGGCGAATTAATTCTGAAGATCGAGTATCTCGCTGCAAAGCAAGGAAAGGTTGTAATCAAAGTTAATCCCAAATACTCCAGCCAAGAATGCCGGAATTGCGGTCATAAAGACAAGTCTAATCGAGATGGCGAAAAGTTCATTTGTACCGAATGCGGGTATCACGAACACGCTGATATTGGTGCTGCAAAAACTATTCGCGATCGGGCTTTGAATTTGGTACGCGGGGACTCCGCGAAACCTGGCATTAGTGCCTAAACGCCCAAAAGATATCCTCACGCTCGATTGAGCAAACGTGGGGAGTTTGGGAACCCTAGAAATAGGGATATTGAAGTAGAAATTCTTCAAGAATCCTCGTGCCTTCAGGCCGAGTGAGTGTCAAGTTCATTGGATATTCCTGATTTGACAGGCTTTAGCCACAGCAGTTTGTTTTCGTTTGTAGCAGCAATTAACAAAAACAACATTTTGAGATACAGATTAAAGCTTTTTTGCGGTATTATAAACCCGTGAATTGACTAGAGTTTATGAGGCTAAATTAGAATATTTCCTGAAAATATTAGTTAAAAGAAACCGGGTTTTTATCGAATTTACGGGCAGCAATCAAGTATTATCGTAAAAAAACTGGTTTCTGGGGCTCTAACACTCAAAATTCAAAAATATCGATCGCCCAATGTGAAGTTTTCTCTCTGCAACCGATCGCAAATTTGCACTCTTTCAACCGCTAAATATTCCTGAAACTCCGGTTTCTCCAAACCGCTGCGCCACATCACCAGAGCATCTTCTCCGGTATCTTCGTAGTATCGCTTGCGCCGTCCAGCCTCTTTAAAACCAAACTTTTTGTACAGGGAAACTGCCGCCAAATTCGAGTCCCGCACTTCTAAAGTTGCCCGCTCTAATTGTCTGTCACACGCGGATTTTAGCAGCGCCCAAAGCAGAGCTTGCCCGAAACCCCGACCTTGAAACTCAGGATGAATTGCCAGCATGATAATGTGAGCTTCTTCTAAAATTGCCCACAAACAACCGATACCGATGAGAGTTGGGGGAATCTGTAGGGGCGGTGGATGGTGCGTGCCCGCCCGGTTTTGACTTGATTCAGAGTCCTCAATTACCCATGTCCACAAACCCAATAAATCGCTGTTAGGACTGTCTAATTCGCGCCTGTAGCCTTCGAGCGTCCAAAGTCCGTCAAAACAAAGGCGATCGAGCTCGACTGCACTGTTGAGGTGTTCTGGGGCGAGATGTTTAATTTCTAGAAAACGCACAGCCGATTTTAAATTTTAGATTTTAGATTTGATCGTTACTCACTGCAAGGATGCGGAGTTCGATCGAGTCTCCGTCAGTCAGCCTGCTTGCGGAATGAATCTGGGGGCAACTGACCCAATTGCTTGCCGTCAATTGTACACTGGGAAAGACCGTAAGGATAGTTATTGCGCGATGGTATCAACTCAATCTTTCGGGGTGGAATCGGGACTTAAGTATCTGTCTGAGTCTCAAGAGGCTCTCTCAAGTCGATCGCCCAATCAAGAACTTTTACCGCTGACAGCCAGTGTTAACAGCCGAGACAGGCTGGAAATCGGAGGCTGCGAGGTGACAGCGTTGGTGGAGCAATTTGGCTCGCCACTCTACATTTTAGACGAAGAAACGCTGCGGGCGGCTTGCACGCAGTACCGGGATGCTTTTGCACGTTACTATCCGGGCGAAACTCAAGTGCTCTATGCTTCTAAGGCTTGGAGTTGTTTGGCGGTTTGCGCGATCGCAGCTTCCGAAGGTTTAGGAATAGATGTAGTATCTGCAGGGGAAATTTACACTGCACTACAAGCTGGCGTTAGCCATGACAAAATCTATTTCCACGGTAACAACAAGTCCCGCGAGGAACTACAGCTAGCTGTCGAAAGCGGCTGCATTACCGTAGCCGACAATTGGCAGGATTTAGAAACTCTTTCTGAGTTGGGAAAATTGGGTGTCACCAGTAAAACAGGCGGGCCGACACGAGTTATGGTGCGGTTTACTCCTGGAATTGAGTGTCACACCCACGAGTACATTCAGACTGGTCAAATCGACAGTAAATTTGGCTTCGATCCCAATTCGCTCGATCGAGTATTTAAGTTCATCAGCAAACAGCCGTCCTTATATTGTGTGGGAGTGCACGCTCACATCGGCTCTCAGATTTTTGAACTGCAACCCCACGACGACTTAGCCGAGGTCATAATTCAGGCCTTGACAAAAGCACAAAGTTATGATTTGCCTGCGACAGAAATTAATATTGGCGGTGGGTTGGGCATTCGCTATACTGAAACGGACGATCCTCCTAGCATTGACGATTGGGCTCGGACAATTTGCACCGCAGTGGTAGCAGCTTGCGAGCGGCACCAATTGCCATTACCGAAATTGCTTTGCGAACCTGGTCGATCGCTCGTCGGTACAGCCTGCGTCACCGCTTACACCGTAGGTTCTCAAAAAGTTATTCCGGGAATGCGGACGTATTTAGCTGTGGATGGGGGAATGTCGGACAATCCGCGTCCTATTACCTATCAATCAGTGTATCGAATCCTCGCAGCCGGCAAAATGCGCGCTCCCTTAACGGAAACAGTGACAATTGCGGGGAAACACTGCGAGTCAGGCGATGTTCTGATTAAAGATGCTAAATTGCCCGAGTGTCACGCCGGAGATATTCTCGCCGTTACGGCGACAGGAGCATACAATTACAGTATGTCTTCTAACTACAACCGAGTACCCCGACCGGCAGCAGTTTTAGTGAAAAATGGGGAAGTTAACACGATTTTACAGCGGGAAACTTACCAGGATTTGCTGAGGCTCGATCGCCTTCCGGCACGACTCGGAACTCAAAAGTAAGAAGTAAAAAATAAAAAGTAAAAAGTAAAAAGTAAGATAATTCATTTTGATTTCTTAATGATTGTCTTTTAACTTTTTACTTTTGGCTTGTTTAGTCACGCGATTGGAATAACAACTGTTCATGGTTCACGGGTTCGAGTGCATCACGGTTCGCGGTTCACAGGCGGTAGCGTTCGATGAACCATGAACAATCAACAATCTGGCTATAACTTTGGCCTCGTTGAGTCCCTATTGGTTCAGGCGATCGATATTGGACTGGTATTTACGCTTGCGTATTTGGTGCTCGTCATTGTCGGGGAGCGCCGGACGCTGTGGATGGTACGGGGATTTATTATTTTGATGCTGGCGACGGCACTGAGCAACTGGGCTGGATTGAGACTGTTGCACGTTGCGCTCAACAGCTTGGTGACAGGTTCTGCTGTGGCAATGGCGGTAATATTGCAGTCGGAGTTTCGCCGATTTCTGGAACAATTAGGGCGGGGGGAAATTGTACAATTGTTTGGACGCGATCGCCGACCAACTCCCGCACCGGACAGCGTAATAGATGAAATTGTGGACGCAGTAAAAGAACTTTCGCAAAACCGCACGGGCGCTTTATTAATTGTAGAAACAGATTCTCCGATCGACGATCGGGATTTTTCAGTGCCGGGAGTCAAGCTAAATGCTGAAGTCTCTAAAGAATTGTTACAGACAATCTTTCAGCCGCAAACTTTGCTGCACGATGGTGCGGTGTTGATTCGAGCTTCGCGGATTGTGTCGGCGGGGGTAATTTTGCCTTTGTCCGATCGCAGCGCGTCGCGACAGTTGGGAACCCGCCACCGGGCGGCGATGGGGATTACCGAACGGGTGCAAGCTTGTGTGTGCGTGGTGGTGTCTGAGGAAACGGGTTCGATTTCTCTAGCGCAGATGGGAATGTTAAATCGACCTTTGACTAGCAGCAAACTTAAGGAATTGCTGGAAGCAAAGCTGTTTCCGTCGGAGGGAGAAAGAGTTGTGGCTCCAATTCCGATCGGCAATTTCGGACGGCAGATAGGATTGAAGGGAGTGACACTGTTAAAGCGGATACTGCGCCGTTAGTCGGGTAATCGGGAGAAACCATGAGTCAAGGAATTTGCTTGGAAAAGCTGCCGGAGGATCTACAACAAGAACTACTGCCTAAGCACATAGCAGTGATTATGGATGGCAACGGGCGCTGGGCTAAGAATAAGGGGTTGCCACGGATTGCGGGACACCGCCGGGGGGCTAGCGCCCTGAAGGAATTGTTGCGCTGCTGCAAAGATTGGGGGATTCCAGCTTTAACGGCCTATGCTTTTTCGACGGAGAATTGGGGGCGGCCGGCTGGAGAGGTGGATTTTTTGATGAGTTTGTTTGAAGGCAAGCTGCGACAAGAATTGCGGGAGATGGTGGACGAGGACGTACAAATTCAATTTATGGGGAATTTGGAGGCTTTGCCGAGGTCTTTGCAGGCAGAAATCGAGCGTTCTGTAGCCGCAACGGAGCACAATCGGGGGATTTTGTTTCGGGTGGCGACGAATTATGGCGGCCGCCAGGAGATTGTACAGGCTTGTCGGGCGATCGCCACTCAAGTACAAGAAGGCAAGTTGCAGCCGGAGGAGATTGATGAGGTTTTATTTAAACGCTATTTGTATACTGCTGATGTTTGCGATCCGGATTTGCTGATTCGGACTAGCGGGGAAATGCGGTTGAGCAATTTCTTGCTGTGGCAAATGGCCTATGCGGAAATTTACATTACTGAGACGCTGTGGCCGGATTTTGATCGATCGGAGTTTCACCGCGCTTTGTCTGATTATCAAAAACGCAGCCGCCGATTTGGCAAAGTCTAAGGATTTGGGATTTGAGATTTGAGATTTTTTGGTTGATTTGTCAGTTTCTAATTAGATGTAGATTCTCGTTTGATTCCCAATCTAAAATCTCATAGCAATTTTACCGATGTCTCGATCGACAGAACGATCCGATTTTAGATCGTCGATTGGATTACAAATCTAAAAATCTCAAATCGCCAATCTAAAATCAAATTAGGGGCCCGAGAAAACGGCATCTTCAATGTCGTGACGCGAGAGAGAGTATTTGAAGGCTCGTTGAATGTCTTTACCGTCGGCCCCTGCGTCAATGTAGCGGACGGTGATTTGGTCGATATCGAGGAAAAGTTCTGCTTTCCAGGTAGGTCGATCGATCTGCCAGCAGTGTAGTTCTTGCCGGTCTTGCTCGCAGCCGCGGCTTTTTAGCCACTGCTCGATTTCTGGCAGCGGATGGTTGTACAAAGGAGTATCAGCGGAAGGAAGAGTCATGGGATTTTAGATTTTAGATTGGGAGATTTTGGATTGGGAGATTTTGGATTGGGGATTTGAACGTTTAATTGCCGCGAATTAAGCCGATCGCGATCGCCAGTACCAAACATCCGATTAAAGTAGTTCCCATGATAAACAGGGCGAATATTTCTCCTGGGGAAAGAGGGCGATCCGTGGGGTCTAGATAAGCCGAGTTAGAAGTTTTTTCACGCGATCGAGAAACCGGAGTGTTAAAACCAGGGGGCTGCTGAATCACGTTCATCCGAGAATAGCCTATTTTGAGGTCGTAGGCGAGGCGGCGTTCTGGGTTGCTGAGGGTGGCGTAGGCGTTGTTAAGCTGCTGAAATTTGGCGGTGGCGACTGTGGGCGGCAAGTTGGTGGTATCAGGATGGTAGAGTTTGCTCAGTTCCCGGTACGATCGCCGAATTTCGATCGGCGATGCGGAAGGATGCAAGCCTAACAAGCCGTAGTAACTAGAACCCAAGGGGGCTTTTCTTGGCATTTTCTGACTTTGGTTTTGTGCAGTTGCCTCGTTAGGAGTCACCGAAGCGCCTCTGGGCTTGTTGATAATTTTTGATTATTTTAGACCAAATTTGAGGGTAGCGCCACTGTCTGCGATGTCGAGGGGTTGAGGGTGGGCGATCGGCTCTACGTCCTATCGATAGGTCGCTTTAAGCGTTTATTGTTTAAAGCCTCTCCTCTTTTCAATGCAAAATATTTAAGTAGTGCCGAGAGCCAAAAGATACAGGCGAAGAATGCTACTAACAGAAACCCAAGCAATAAAGCTGCTTTAGGGTGCAAATGATATTTTTGACTTGTGAGTTGGTTGTAAATCAGGACTAATGGCGAGCCTACTGCCCCAAATAGCCCCAGATAGTATCCCGAGTCACCTATACGCCAAAGCAATCCCAAGAACCAACTTTGCTTGCGTAGTTTTTCATATTCAGGATAGTCCAGTGACATAAAAAATCGATTTTTCCTACCCCATTACTTTAAACTAGGAATCGCTTTCTCGCAAATTCCCTACATCCTAAACGCTAAGCCCCGTAACTTGGGCAATCGTGGCATTATCTAGACGTGAAAGTAGTTGTCGGGCGATCGCCAACTTCTCCAATCGCATCCCTTGTTCTATACCTTGTTCTATGCCCTGTTCTATGCCTTGTTCTATGCCTTCCTGAACAGCTTTCACGATCGCGCCCTGTTGGTCATAAATAAACTGTTCTCTTCTGTCCAAATCTGCCACTTCCTCGCGGCTTAACTTGGATTGATTCGCAATATTAAAAGCTTCCTGTATTTCGGGTATGCTATCCATTGATTCTGGGATTGATGTGAGACTTCTGGCATTTTTCATGAAATAGATCCATTTATCTGCTAAGGTTTCAAGTTCCTCCTCTCCTTTAGTAAACTTGGGCAACTCTACAAACACTAAATCCAGGTCGTTTTCGGGATACGTAAAGTTTTTATTTACTTCTTTGAACACAAATCTAGAAATCCATTCTTCGCTGTTAGCAAACATTTCAAAATCCGTAATGGTCAAAGCAATCACTGGCTTCAGCAATCGATATCCTTGTGCTGCTTCCCATTGAAAAGCATAGGTTTTTGCTGCATTGTACAAAACTCGCTTGCCAAAAGACTGAACGTTGAGCACTTGCATTTCAATGATGACTACAGTGCCGTCTTTGAGTTGGGCTTTCACATCCAGATAACTATCTTTTAAGCCTTCAAGTTTGGGCGGCAGATTTGGGTTGATAATTTCTAAGTCTTCGATGGTAGAATTGCCTTCATAAATTAAGGCGTTGAGAAAGCTAATCAGAATATCTTTGCTTTCTGATGAACCGAAGATTTTTTTGAAGGCGTAATCGG
The DNA here is from genome assembly GCF_015207505.1 of Tychonema sp. LEGE 06208. Classification (GTDB taxonomy): domain Bacteria; phylum Cyanobacteriota; class Cyanobacteriia; order Cyanobacteriales; family Microcoleaceae; genus Microcoleus. The sequence continues at coordinate 14,781 of NZ_JADEWT010000082.1, read as the reverse complement.
TTTTTGGGTTGATAAATATCATGGCTGTAATATTTAGGTTTTTGGTTATTAGTTTTGTGACGGAGTAGCGGATTTGAGAGCAGTCAAACTGCTGATTTTGTTTCAGGAAAAGACTTGACATCTTCGGGTAAATGTGCATTAGCGATCGCCAATTCTGACTCTTCGCTGCTCTGTTCGCCGTCAATGGGGAGCTGGCAAGAAATTAGTTCTGTGACCATCCGATCGCCCAGAGCATCTTCCCAATCCTGCAACTGTTCTCTGGCTGCGATCGGGGAATTGACAGCAACATCTACGCCCATTTGGTGCAGGTTAAGGCTGTGAGTAGTCGATCGGCGGTTGACAAACTCCACCAACCAAACGCTCAATCCGACAGCAGCCATCAAAGGCAAGACAATGCGGTAATCGCGGGTTAATTCAAACATCAACAGGATGGCTGTCAGCGGTGCTTTGGCGCTGCCGGCAAGGATCGCGGCCATGCCCACCATTGCATAGGCAGCAGGGCCTGCAACTCGATCGCTCATTGCCGGCAACATTTCCAAAAAGATGCCGTAAGCCGAACCCAGACAAGCTCCCAAAAACATCGCCGGAGCGAATATCCCCCCTACCAAACCGCTGCCGAGGCTGATTGCTGTCACCGCCAGTTTGACGAATAGCAGCAACAACAGCAAAGGCAAGGAAAATTTCACATCTTGCAGCATGGCTTCAACTGTTTCGTAGCCTACGCCCAAAACTTGAGGAAATGGCAGGGCGACTAAACCGACAATCGCACCGCCGAGGATCGGATGAAACGGGCGGGGCAGTCGTCCGAGCCAACCAAATCCTCGGATTTTTCCTTGAAAACAGCGATCGGTCAATTGAATTGCTTCTGTATAAGCTAGGGACACACAGCTCGCCAAAAGCCCCAATCCCATGTATAGTGGCAGTTCTAGGGGGCTGCGGACATCGTAGACAGGCAAAGCAAAGGCCGGCTGAGCTCCCAAACAAATTTGAGCGATCAGCGCCGAAACGACGGCGGAGAGCAAGACAACGCTGACTGACGAAGTGGCGAAGGTGCTGCCGAGCACGACTTCTAGGGCAAAAAACACTCCGGCGATGGGAGAGTTAAACCCGGCCGATAAACCTGCTGCAGCTCCCGCGCCGAGGAGCAAGCGCTGCCGTTCTGGGGAAAGCTGCAAGACTTGGGCTAGCAGCATTCCGAAGTTGGCGCCGATTTCGACGCTGGGGGCTTCCGGGCCGAGGGATGCGCCGGTGCCGAGGGATACTGAGGCGGCCACCATTTTGGTGATGGGTTTGAGGGGGGAGAGTTCTTGTAGGCCGCGGGTGGCTGCAATTAACGATGACATATTCGGGCCAAAATCCCGAAACCGCCAGCGCATCAGCCCGATGATGACTCCGCCTAGGGTGGGAATGCAGGCTAGCGTCCAAGGGCCTTTCGAGGCGATCGCCCCCATGAAGTCTTCCAGCATCAGGCTGTGGATGAAGTGGATGAGATAGTGAAAGGTGACGACGCCCGCGCCCGTAACTCCCCCAATGACTAGGGAGAGGATGAGCAGGAGTGTTTCGGGGCTGGGGTGCAGGCGGTTAAACAACGGGCTGAGGCGGGAGGCTTCGGGAGTTTCTGCGGTTGGCTCAGGTGGCGGCAGATCCACAGGAGGGGTGGCTGTCATTTAACGGTTAATTCTTCTGTGAGAATTTAGATAAATATTACATTTTATTTCTTATTTTCATTTTGAGTGATTTTAGGGGAATTGACAACTTAATTAAGGCGTATTTTACGGTAGATTTTGGCGGCCAGTGGCTGGGGTGGAACGACCGATTCAGAGAGTCAGCAAATTGGGCGCGATCGAATTCTCAGTTACATTCAAACTTAGATAGATTCTGGCGATAATGCTCATTAACTATATTTACAGTGTTGGCGCTAGCGGGCGATCGCATCCATGAACTTGTACAATCGTATAATTCAGTGAAATACAACATTCCGATTGAAAAATTGGCGATGCGAGATTCTACCTTAAAACCACAAATCTCAAAGCTAAAATCGATCGCGCGCCACATCAGATCCGTTGTTTATCCGGCGGGATTCTTGGTCTGGCTTTGGCGATCGACATTAACGGATCGCCAATGGTGGCGACTTTCCAAGGAGGGGATTCTAGCTGGCGGGCGGCCATTAAAAAGGGTGCACCTCGTGTTAGGCGATCGACCATTATTTTAGGTGGAAGAAATGCAGCCAAAAAAGGTTCGTTGACGCTACCAATATAGGCGTAAGCACCATTTTGTAACCACCTACCAGCAACGGTATTTACATCATCGGGAGCTGATGCTGACCAACTGTGAATCATGTGGATTGCTGCAGGAAATTGCAGCTTTGGTATGTCGTCAACTGCCGCGTCGCCGTTACCGACTTGAAATGATTTTGGATAGCCTTTGGAATTCATCAATATTAAGTCAAAGGCCCACGGTATTGCTGCTAAACTCCGCCACCTTTCCAAGCTAGCTTCTGGTTGTTGCACTAATTCTACGTTAAGGCCTATGCTTTTTAGTTTGTTAGATGCTTCTGCCATTCCATATTTTCCCCAATTCCCTTCTGTGGGGTAGCTGTTATAAAGCATGGCTGTTTGGCTGTCGAGAAATATGGCACACATGGCTTGATATATCGATCGCACTTCGGAGCCGTAAATCCAGCCAGCGGCGGCCCACCGTTCGCCGTTGGGATGCCTTCCTAAACCGTCGGTAACAGCCCATTGTTCGTCTTTGTTTTTGGGGGATTGATATTTTACTGCTAGTTGGCGTACAATGGTAATTGTGTCGATCGGATCTCCGAGTTGAGAGTAAAAATATCCAGTGGATTCGACGGCTTTTGTAACCGCTGCTTGCAGATTTTTCCACTGTGTATCATTGAGGTTATCGTTGGGTTTTCCGAAGTTACCTTCGAGAAATACTAAAGGTTCGCCGCGGGCTGCTGCTAAGGCAACTGCTGCTGTACGTGCGGGGTCGTTTTCTGATGTGATTACTACTCCTGGAGGTTCCCAGCCCAGCTCAGTCCATTTGGCTCTTAAGGTTTGAGTATCCGTGGAATCCCAGGCTGCTGCTGCGCTGTTGAGCATTAATTGTTGGAGTTTTTGACCTTTTGGGAGTTGCTGTTTGATGCTCGGCAAACGGATGATTTCTTCGGGTTGGAAGCGCTGCACAAACATCGGCGCGTATTTTTTGTCTTCGATGAGAATGGGCCAGTTTCCTTTGAGATTCCATTTTTGAATTGCTGCTAAAAATGTGGCTTCGTCTGGTACTAAAACTATGCGATTAACTGTTGGGATGTTTTCGCGGAGGATGTTGACTCGGAGGCCTGTTTGTACTGGCCAGGGTTCTTGTTTGGCTGAGTCGGGAAGTTGAAAGGATTTTGTTGCAATAAAAAAGCTACATCCATTAATTGTTGTTAAAAACGAGCCTATAAATAGGATTAATGCTAGAATTTTAATGTGTAACTTTTTGCGATGGTTCATGTTTTTTTTTACCGCAGATTGAAGCAAATTGAAGCGGATTAACGCAGAGGTCGATGGGTTCTGTTAATAAATGCCCGGAATTAGTTTTTTGACTCGCTGACGATATTCTGAATAGTCGGGATATTTTTCACTCAACCAGGTTTCTTCACGATTTGCTTTGATGTCAAAAAATATCAGTAAAATTGCAGTTGCTATTAAGTGCGATAGGCTCATTTGAAAAATTGCCCAACCGAAAGCTGCTAAAACTAAGCCGCTGTATAACGGATGTCGCACTATGCTGTAAATTCCTGTTTGGATTAATTCTCCGTTTTCTATGGGATAGGGTAAAGGTGTGAGGTTTTTTCCTAAGTCTATCAATCCTTTGACGATTAAAATTAGCGCGCCTAAGCCGAGCATAGCTGCGAAAAACCAGGTAACATAAATTAATTGAGTTGATTCAATTTTGAATCCCGGCATTTGATAAACTGGTAAAATGGCAAATCCTGCTAGTAATGCTCCTTGCAGTAATACTAAATATTCGCCGCGGCTGTTGTGACGCAAGCTTTCGCGGGTGAAACCCCAGTCAGTTAAAATTTTCATAGTTGAAGTCATTAGTCATTAGTCATTAGTCATTAGTCATTAGTCATTAGTCATTAGTCATTAGTCATTAGTCATTAGTCATTGGTTATTGGTTGTTTGTTATTGGTTATTGGTGGTAACAACTGACAACTGACAACTGACAACTGACAACTGGCAACTGCTTTCCGTCCAATGTCATCAGGAAGAAGGAAGAGGGAAGTAAGCTGTTGCGGCATTTAAACTGTATGTCAACAAATAATAAAACTCTTGTGGGGCGGGCATCCTGCCCGCCCTGAATATGCAATTAAAATGCGCGACAGCTTAAAACCCAACCTACGGCGAACAGTCAACAGTCAACAATCAACAGTCAACAATTAACAAATTTATTCTAGCCAAGGACGTGTCATTAGCTCTAGTTGGTTGACTTCATCTTGGCTTAAAGTCCAACCTAATGCGCCTGCATTTTCTTGGGCTTGTTTTGCGGTTTTGGCGCCGGGAATGGGGATGACTCCGTTTTGGGCTATTAGCCAGTTTAGGGCTACTTGGGCGGGCGTGCGAGATCGCTTTTTGCCCATTTTCCGCAGGGTGGACATGACTAATTCGATTTTTTCGATGCCTGTTTTGCTGAAGCGGGAATCCAGTTTCCGGGCTCCTGCCGGTTGTTCTTCGGCGGTGTATTTACCTGTCAGCAATCCTTGGGCTAAGGGGCTGTAAGCTAAAATTGTTACTCCCAATTCCGAGGCGGTACTGACAATTTTTTGTTTTTCTACTTGCCGCGACAGCAATGAATAACGGACTTGATTTGTTGCTAGGGGTACGCCTCTGGCTGCGAGTATTTTGTGGGCTTCTCGCATTTGTTCTGCTGAATAGTTGCTGACTCCTATTGCTTGAATTCTGCCTTTTTTTACTTCGTCTGCTAAGGCGTTCATTAGGCTTTCTTGACTCAGTAAAAAAGTGAAGGGCCAGTGGACTTGGTAGAGGGTTATTTGTTCTACTTGCAAGCGTTTTAAGCTGGCACTCAAAGCGTCGGAAACGGATTTTCCGGTAATCCGCCAAGGTACGGGGCCGAATTTGGTGGCTATTTGGACGGGTTGGCTGGTTTTTTTGATAAACTGTCCCAGCAATTCTTCTGACAAGCCGTTACCGTAGACTTCGGCTGTGTCGAAAAAGTTGACTCCTGCGTCTAGGGCTGTTTTGAATGCTGCTTCTACTTCGGTGGCGCCGTAGTTGCTACCGTAGTTCCAAAATAGTTTATCGCCCCAAGCCCAAGTTCCGACGCACAGGGGAATGACGGCTGGGCCGTTTTGTCCTAGGGTAATGGTTGTCACGGTTGGTAAATCCACAGTTATTGATTCTCTTTATTTTTATATGAATTTATACGAATAATCGCATTTGAGCTTCGGGCTTTGGGAGGAAAGGTGGCTGTATCTCAGTTACTATAAATGAGTCATGCTGTATTTATTTTAATAGTTATGTCGATCGACCGTTTGCCAGATTCTAGATTAACAGATTCCGCGACTGTGGCCCCAAAGCGGGTTAATTTGCTGACTATGTTCCGGCTGGGTTTGTTTCAGATGGGGCTGGGCATGATGTCGATTTTGACGCTGGGGGTACTCAATCGCGTGATGATTAAGGAGTTGGCGATTCCGGCTACTGTGGTGGCTGGTACGCTGGCGATGCACCAGTTTGTCGCTCCGGCTAGGGTGTGGTTCGGGCAAATGTCTGATGCTAAGCCTTTGTTCGGGCATCACCGCACGGGTTACGTGTGGCTGGGAGGGCTGTTGTTTGTAATTTCGGCTTTTTTGGCGGTGCAGGTGATGTGGTGCTTGGGCGACAGTTTGGAGGCTGTGGGATGGACGACTCCGACTTACGGTTGGGTGGGTTTGTTGGGTTTGGTTTTTGCAGTTTACGGTATCGCGATTTGTTCGAGTTCGACTCCTTTTGCTGCTTTGTTGGTGGATGTTTCCGATGAGGAAGACCGATCGAAGTTGATTGGTGTTGTATGGTCGATGCTGATGGTTGGTATCATTATCGGGGCGATTGTCAGCAGCGGTTTGCTGAAGCAAATTGATGGGGATGTGCCGCGGGAAGTGTTGCAGGCTTCGATTAATGGTTTGTTTGTAAAAGTGCCGGCGGTGGTTTTGCTGTTGGTGGCGGTTGCAACTTTTGGGGTTGAGAAAAAGTATTCGCGGTACGGGGTGCGATCGAGCGCAGTGAATCGAGAAGATAAAATTACCCTGGGAAGTGCGCTGCGGATTTTGACTGCTAGCCGTCAAACCGGTTTGTTTTTTACTTTCCTGCTGATTATGACAATTTGCTTGTTTATGCAGGATGCGGTTTTGGAACCTTACGGCGGGGAAATTTTTAAGATGCCGATTTCGGAAACTACGCGGTTGAATGCTATTTACGGTACTGGTGTGCTTTTTGGTTTGAGTGCTACTGGTTTTTTAATTGTGCCGCGCATCGGCAAGCAAAATACGATTAGATTGGGTTGTTTGTCGGTGGCTGCTTGTTTGGGCTTGATTATTTTATCGGGATTTACTGGTAATCCAATTGTGTTTAAGTCGGCTTTAATGTGCTTCGGATTAGCTTCAGGAATTACGACGACTGGTGCGCTAAGTTTGATGTTGGATTTGACTGCTGCAGAAACGGCGGGGACTTTTATTGGTGCTTGGGGTTTGTCGCAGGCGATGGCGCGGGGTGTGGCGACTGTTAGTGGCGGTGCTATTTTGGATTTTGGCAGGAGTTTGTTTGGGGTGCCGATGTTGGCTTACGGGTTAGTGTTTGCTGTGCCGGCGGTGGGTATGATTCTGGCTGTTTGGCTGTTGGGTAGGGTGGATGTGCGGGAGTTTCAGGATAATGCTAAAAGTGCGATCGCCACTATTCTTGAAAATGAACTAGACTGATATTTTGTCAGTAGTCAGTAGTCAGTAGTCAGTAGTCAGTAGTCAGTAGTCAGTAGTCATCAGTCATCAGTCATCAGTCATTTGGGAATGGAAATTGGTAATTGGAGAGTTCTCTCCCCATCTCCGTTAGTTGTTAATTTTTAGTGAAATGCAAGATTTTTGGAACTCTATTTTGACTTTTTCTCAAACTACTGTCAAGACAATCGGACAGCAGTTTTTGAAAGATTTCGGTTGCGTACAAGCGGATGAGAAAGATGATGGCACTTTGGTTACGCAATCTGACAATTGGGCGGATGCGGAAATTAGAAATGCGATCGCAATTGCGTTTCCCAGCCACGGGATTTTGAGCGAGGAAGGGGAACAGGTTTTCCCCGATACTGAATGGTGTTGGGTTGTCGATCCTTTGGATGCTACGACTAATTTTGCTCGCGGAATTCCAATTTGGGGGATTTCTTTAGGTTTATTGTATCGCGGAACTCCGGTTTTTGGCTGCGTGCATTTGCCGCCGTTAAATCAAACTTTTCATGGTTTTTATGCAGAGGATTTGGCGGGAGATGAGGTATTGACAAATATGCCTCAAGGTGCGTTTTTAAACGATCGCCCAATTCGCCCTAATCCTGATAAAATGAGCGGAAATCATATTTTTAATTTGTGTTCTCGCAGTGTGGGAATTGGGCCTCATCTTCCGAGTAAAATTCGGATGTTGGGGATGGCTAGTTACAATTTTTTGATGGTGGCTTCGGGTGTGGCTATGGGAGGCGTGGAAGCGACTCCGAAAATTTGGGATATTGCCGGGAGTTGGGTAATTGTGAAGGCTGCGGGTGCGGTTTGGTTGCCGCTGGAGTCCCAGGCGATTTTTCCGTTGGAAGTGGGGAAGAATTACGGGAGGGTTTCTTATCCGACTTTGGTAATGAACCGGCAGGAGTTAGTGTCGGTATTTTTGCCGTTTGTGGAAGCTTGGAAGAAGAAGAAAATGGGCTGATATTAATGTAGCCTCGAACCTGTTTTATCGTAGTGCAGGGATGCCCAATCGGACAATTTTAAATAAAACTGCATGGCAGGTGTGACGGAGGAGTCTCCCACGCCTGCCGTGCGGTTTGTAACAAGTATAACCGACCGATGACCGATGGTTAAATTATGCTTGCTCTTGTGCATTTCTGCCAATGTGCGATCGGGTGGTTTTCTTTAGGTCGATCGGGTGATGCGGTAGTGGTAAAATTTGTGGTAATCTTTCTGCGAGTTCAGGGATTCGTCAGACGGATGATTTTCTAAGTGCGATGCTAAAGCGCGGCTGCTGGTTTTGGCTAAGCTGTTCTGCATTTAAATTGTATATTTTGATGACAATCAAAAATCCTCAAATCCTCTCCCCCTCTCCCCCTCTCCCCCTCCATCGCCATACACAATCTATATGAGCAACAGCTTACCGCTGCTTCTTTGGTTGTCAGTAATACAGGTGCTGAGTTTGGATTTCCGGTGAATGTCATGTTAATTTTGGGGTGAGAATCACCAGCAATCAACTATAGCCTTTCAAGCTCTCATATGAGGTACTATCCGGGATAGGATAGGGGATAGGGCATTGGGCTATCCTCACTTTTTTGATAACCGCTATATAATTGTAGCAATTTTTAGGACGCGATTCGCGATCGGGATAGCCCAGATGCACGTAGTTTATACAGCAAGTAAAATAACAAAGATTAGGATTGGGACACAACAATGTTGTGTCCCTACTGCCAAATCAATTTATCGCCTTAGGCGATTAATTTAGACAGGATATTCGACAATTTAGCACCGAGATTTTCCACAGATTCCTGCTGTTGGGCATCTTTCATCGTACCGTCATCATTAAACGCTTCAAAAGCTTTGGGAATTGCTTTCTGATCCGGGAGAACAAACACGCTAATATTCCCCAGGATAGAGCGCAAATGAACCAATCCCCGCAAACCGCCAAATCCGCCAGGGGAAGCACTCATAATTACCGCTACTTTGCCAGTAAATGCCACCAATCCCGGTTCGCCCGGTGCGGGGCGCGATACCCAGTCGATCGCATTTTTCAACACAGGCGTAACCGAACTGTTATACTCAGGGGAAGCTATCAAAAACCCGTGATGCGCTATCATCAATTCCTTCAACTTCCGGGCATTTTCTGGCATTCCCTCTTTTGCTTCCAAATCTTCATCAAATATCGGCATCGGCAAATCGCGCAAATCTACATAGGTAACTTCTGCACCCGCCGCCCTAGCCCCAGCCGCCGCAACTTTTACCAGCAGTTTGTTGTAGGATGCTTCGCGGGTACTTCCGGCAAATGCCAGTATTTTTGGTCTGTTTGTCATTGATTTTTAGGGATAATTGCTTCCGAGTAAAATTTTACTATTCTTGGTGCTGCCAAACAAAGTCAGCAATGGATTTTTCTGCCGACAAAGTAGGATTTTCACTGGAATTGAATACAACGGATCGCGTTTTTACCTTCCCGACTCCCAAACGCCTCTCGACGCGGCTGGGAATGCCGTAACCGTAAATAATATGCCCTTTCCCCGCCAACACTACAACTTGATAGTCGGGGTTAGCTTTGACAAATTCAGCTATACTTTCGGCCATAGTTTCATCCCACAAAACTTGGGCTTGCAAAAATCTTTCAAAAGCCGTACTATTTCCCTTTCCAGCTTTTTGATGCTGTTGGAAAACTTCTAGCAGCATTTGCCGGTATTCGGCGTTGTCGGTGCGAATTTCGGATGTTGGCGGAATGTATTTTTTGTCTTCTGCTGTGAGGCTTTCTAAACCTTGACTGGCAACTTTTCTCGTGACTTCCGAGGGTGTATTTAAGGCGAGCACAGGTAGTTGATTTTCTTTGGCAAACCGTAAAATTGGGGCGTAATATTCCCAGGGAAATCGCCATCTGCGATCGTACTCTGTTTGCTCGATTAATTGCTGTTCTGTCAGTTTACCAGCTAAGTAGTTGTCGATCGCGCTTTGGAACGGACGCTGAAACATTTCAAGGGCGATCGCAATTTTACGATTTTGCCGCTGCATTTCTCGAATAATTTTCAGTTGAGCTTGGTGGTCTGCCTCGCTATCGTGGGTTTCTCCCAGATACACAATTTTCGCCTTCACCAACTGTTGCAGAATCTCTTGGTTAGTGTAAGTTTGCTGGGGTTGAGGCTTCACAGTCGGTTCTGCTGTCGCTATCACATTGCTACACAGCAGGAAAATGCTCAGCGATAAAACACACAGTTTGATGAGTTTGGTTGTTTTCATAAAAATATTATGCCTGTTTCTCGCAGCAGCAACCACAGCCGAACTCTAGGATTTTACCTGGGCATCCACAAAGCTCAATGCTTCATTTAACTTCACAATTTTCCGCAATTATCTACGCCCCTAGAGGGTTGTCTTCCCTCTTCCATCTTCCTAATGACTAATGACTGATGACTAATGACTTCTTTTGTAAAGTTTAGTTGCAGGTACTTGCGCTTCTTGAAAAAGGTGGTAAATTAAAAATATGAAGCGAACAAAAAGCTTCTCTGACAGATACCACATCCAGATACCACAGCGAAGTTCACAATAGAATCTAAGGAGTAAAACGCTGTTTAATCTCACATCTGTCTCATTAAAAACCAATAGCAGCACCCACCAACAAAGCTGATACTTCCTCAACTAATTAGAAGGGAGAAATGCAAGTTAATCCGAGGATTATTGCAGCTCCGAATCAAAGTTGAAAAAGAGGAAATCACTCGGTATATATGGCTGGGTGCTGTTGTTGTTAAAGTTGTTAAAACAGAATTATCGACACTTACTGAAAAATTGTCTCGTCTTCCTTTCGCCACGCAGGATCTACGATACAAATAAATATTAGCGGTTCTTGGCCGCAGTTGTAAATAAACTGCTTGGCGTTGGGCGGAATGTAAACTGCATCTCCGACTTGCACCAATTGAGTCTCATCATCGATGTGCATTTCCGCAACGCCGCTGAGGATGTAGTAAACTTCAGAAGTTGTCAGGGAGTGCAGCGCCGAAGTTTGTCCCGCTGGCAAAGTGGCGCGGGCTAAACTGTAACGCAAATCCACAGCTTGTTTGTCTGGATGCAGCAATTCTCGCAGTTGAGTACCGTCGCCAGCCATAAACTCGTCACAGTCATTGAGCTTTTGAATTAGCATTCTTTCCACACTCCTGAAAATCTCTCCATCGCAATTTAAGTTTAATTGAAAAAGCGAGGAATATTAAGAAATGTTTAAAAAGGCGATCGATTTTTTAACCGTAAGTTCCCGAATGCGATCGATAATCAGGACAGTCGATCGCATCTTCAGATAAAGCTATGGTAGGCTGAACGGGACACTTGAGGTGGTAGTCACCGGTAAAAAATACGCAGTTAGCGCAAGGGATTTGGTGCATCCGCCCAGCTCTGTGCACCGAGTCGGCGACAGCGCGCCCGACACTCGAACACAGCAAAAAAACTAAAGCCCAAGCGGAGACAAAACACAGCGGAACTAAAATAGGCCGTATTGCCTGAAGCAAAAAGTAAAGCATAGCCAGAAAATTTAGCGGTACAAGGCGGGCTATAGATTACAGTAATGGAATCGGCGGGCGATCGACCAAAAAGTTTAGAATCATTTACAGTGCGATCGATAAACCGGGCAATTATGGGATGATAGAGAACCGTAGTTAAATAAAATTAGAGGAAATCAGTTATGTCACTGCGATTAGGCGATACAGTTCCCAACTTTACCCAAGCCTCGTCTAAAGGGGAAATCAATTTCTACGACTGGGCCGGCGATAGTTGGGTGGTGTTGTTTTCACACCCGAAAGACTATACCCCAGTGTGCACCACCGAACTCGGTGCAGTCGCCCGTCTCAAGTCGGAATTTGACAAACGTGGCGTGAAAACCATCGCCCTCAGCGTCGATGATGTAGATTCTCACATGGGTTGGATTAAAGATATCGAGGAAACTCAAAACGTCACCCTCAATTATCCGATTTTAGCAGATGGCGATCGTAAAGTTTCCGACATTTACGACATGATCCATCCCAACTCCCTCAACAACTTAACAATCCGCACCGTTTTTGTAATTGACCCAGAAAAGAAACTGCGTTTGAGCATTACTTATCCGGCGAGCACTGGTCGGAATTTTAATGAAATTCTGCGAGTAATTGATTCCCTGCAACTTACTGACAAATACAGCGTTGCGACTCCAGTTGATTGGAAAGATGGCGACGATTGCGTAATTATACCTTCAATTACCGACCCGAAGGAGTTGGCAGAGAAATTCCCTAAGGGCTACACCCCAGTCAAACCTTATTTGCGGATGACTCCTCAACCGAATAAATAAGTTTGATTTACAAACAGGTTTGTAGTTAAGGCTTTAGTCCTCAATCCTGATTTTTGAGGACTAAAGTGTACGCTACAAACACAGAAATCAACATTTTTATGTAATGATTTAGATTTCAGGAAAACCAAAATGCTGTCATCAAAAATCCTGTTGCGAATACCGCCCAAATTGCAAATGACAGACGAAGATTTTTTCGAGTTCTGTCAAATCAATAGTGAGTTACGCATTGAACGCAACAAATCGGGAGAATTGCTAATTATGCCCCCTACTGGTGGAACAACAGGAAATCGCAGCGGTAGCGTCTTTGGAGAGTTGTATATTTGGACCCGACAAGATGGAACCGGTATCTGTTTTGACTCCAGTACGGGATTTAAGCTTTCAATGGGTGACAAGTCTCCAGATGCCTCGTGGATTAAACTGGAACGGTGGAATGCTTTGTCACCAGAACAGCAAGATAAATTCCCACCTATTTGCCCGGATTTTGTAGTAGAACTCAGGTCTGCTTCTGACAATCTCAAGCCGCTGCAAGAAAAAATGCAAGAATACATGAGAGAACCAGGAGTGCAGTTGGGCTGGTTAATAGACCGCAAAAATCGCCGAGTTTACATTTACCGTCCCGATTTGCCAGAGGAATGTTTGGACAATCCCGCGACAGTCAGCGGCGACCCAGTTTTGCCGGGATTCGTACTCAATATGAGCAAAATTTGGTAGCACAGCAATAAATATCAACTTATTATCAGACTAAATAATAGAATGCAGCAGGCAAAAAATATGGATATCAAAAGCGGCTTTGTAGGCACTATCGGCAACACGCCGTTAATTCGGTTAAACAGCTTCAGCGATGAAACAGGTTGCGAAATTCTCGGCAAAGCAGAGTTTCTAAATCCCGGCGGTTCCGTTAAAGATAGGGCCGCACTTTACATCATCCAAGATGCCGAAGAAAAAGGCTTGTTAAAACCGGGCGGCACTGTTGTAGAAGGCACTGCAGGCAATACGGGCATCGGTTTAGCACACATTTGCAACGCCAAAGGTTACAAATGTTTGATTGTGATTCCCGATACTCAATCCCAAGAAAAAATCGATGCTTTGAAAACCTTGGGCGCGGAAGTTCGGACTGTTCCCGCTGTTCCTTACAAAGACCCGAATAATTATGTTAAATTGTCTGGAAGATTGGCGGAGGAAATGGAGAATGCCGTTTGGGCAAATCAATTTGACAATTTAGCCAATCGCCGCGCTCATTTCGAGACAACGGGGCCGGAAATTTGGGAACAAACCGAGGGCAAAATTGATGCTTGGGTGGCTGCGACGGGTACGGGCGGAACTTTTGCCGGTGTAGCAATGTTTTTGAAATCAAAAAATCCCGCGATTAAAGTTGTTTTGGCAGACCCGATGGGCAGCGGGCTTTACAGTTATTTCAAAACTGGGGAAATTAAGACTGAAGGTAGTTCGATTACTGAGGGAATTGGTACCAGCCGCATCACTGGGAATATGGAGAATGCGCCGGTAGATGATGCTATCCAAATTGATGATGCTGAAGCTGTCCGCGTGATTTATCAATTGTTGAGGAAAGAAGGGCTGTTTATGGGCGGTTCTGTGGGGATTAATGTGGGGGCGGCGGTGGCTTTGGCGAAGCAAATGGGCCCTGGACATAGGATTGTTACGGTACTCTGCGACGGCGGGGCGAGGTATCAGTCGCGTTTGTTCGATCGCCAATGGTTGGCCTCAAAAGGTTTATCATCAGATTAGCCTCCGTATTACACAGGTGTATCGAGATTAATCTGGGTGAAAAAACCCTTGTAGCGCGGGCAAGATTGTAAAAGTCCCAAAGTATCGGGAAATTATCCGCGTCAATCGGTGTTGCATCGGCTTGAAATCTGCGGTTAACCGATTTATCAAAAATTCATGTTAGGCGAGCCAATGGTTAGCCTTAAAAGGTCGATCGTCAGATTTGGTTATATATGGCCGCACCTATTCCCATGATAAAAAAATAGCATATATGTAGTCGAATGTCAAGTAAAAAAACATGAAAATCACAGAATCTTCTAGGCGAGTTCTTGTTTGCCAAAACCGCACTTGTCGCAAGCAAGGTGCAGCAAAGGTACTAGCAGCGTTTGAGAAATTGTCCCCCTCAGAAGTTGAAGTTGTTGCTAGCAGTTGTTTGGGACAGTGCGGCAACGGGCCGATGGTGTTGGTGCTGCCCGAAGAGGTTTGGTACAGTGGGGTTTTTGCTGAGGAAGTTGCGGCAATTACCGAGCAACATTTGCGGGGAGGAAAGCGGGTAGAGAGGATGCTTTATCGCAAGTTTCACGAGCTTTCTCAGCAGCCCTAACCCGGTGTTTGAGCAATTGCTATGTATTAATTAAAAACAATAAAATTGGTTCGATCGTTCGGACTTTAGTCTTTGATGAATGCTGACTAAAGTCCGAACGATCGAACCTTGGGACTAGATATAGCGGTTATCAAGCGTGGTGAGGTATGCCCCATGCCCCATGCCCTATGC
>NZ_JADEWT010000081.1 GCF_015207505.1 Tychonema sp. LEGE 06208 | reverse complement strand
TTAAGAGACAGGGTTTGGGGATTGGGGAATTGGTAGATTTTGGGAGGCTGCGGTGGGGCTGGGGGTTGGGTTGCAGGACGATCGACCGGTGCTGCGATTTGTGAGTCTGAGGGGATAGTGGCAGGTTCTGAGGTGTCGATCGTCGGCGGTAGGGGTTCGGAGGTTTCCGATTCTGCGGGCAATACTTCCAATTGCACGCCGTACTGCCAAGGTTTTGCTGGTGTCGATCGAGGATCTGGCAAGCAGGAGAGTTCCCACATTCCCGGTTTGAGTCTGGTGTAGGGAATGATCACGACTAATCCTTCGGGGTTGGTGCGTGCCGATCGGCTTTGGACTTTCCGCTGCGGGACTACTCCCTCGAAGGATGTGTAGGTGACGCGAATTTCGATGTCGGTGTTGGGGTGCTGGATGCGAGCAACGACGCGGTATTTGCCTTCTAGAATTTCCACGTCGGCGGTTTCTAGGGGCAACCAGGCGCGATCGCCTTCTTTCTGCAGTAAAAATTCTAGTTTTTTCATCTTTTCTTTTCTCTAGAAGACCCCCGCTATGTTGCTGAAAGGTTTGCGGTACGCGGTTTTTTTGCAGCTACAGGAATTGAATTACTATATGTTCTACAGTTTATCACCTCGATCGGTCAAGAGTTACGTTCAGAAAGATAGATAGGCGATCGAGAAGTCGGCATTTGGCTCCCTCGCTAAAATTGTCCTTCTATATCCCGCGATTGATGCAGGACTCTCACAATCTCGACTTTTTCTAGGAGAATTCTGTAGAAAATAATGTAAGGTTTGACAGGAAAACTTCTCAATCCTGTGAGGAGTTCATTTCGCTGTCGCCCCATATTCGGAAATTGGGCAAGCATGGGAAAGCGATCTAGCAGTCGCGCCAGTTGGCGATCGGCGGCAATTTCATCCTGCTGTCCCAAATAAATCCATATATCTTCTAAATCTTTTTCGGCTTGCTGGGAAAGGCGATAACGATTCACAGGTACTTACTCCTGTTTTAGGCGTTGTTGCCCCCGTTGTTTGATAGTCACCAGAAGATTCGGCAGACAAGAGTCATCATACTCTGTATATTGTCCTGTCTGAAGCTGCCCGGCGCCGATAGCGATTTCCTGCTTCAGAGTTTCTCGATCGACCTTTGTAGTGTCTGAAGTTTGATTTGGAGTTAGAAGTTTATGGATCAGGATGTGGCGCTCTTCCTCGGTGAGAGCGAGGATAATTTGGGTGAGGGTATCGATGAGTTGAGTGTTGATCGTGGTTGCTTGGGTCATATGCGATCGGAGAATGGTTGCATTAGAGGAGGGATAACGTTATTTTAACTTAGCCATTTTCAGTCAGAATTTACCAAGGACTGCCGATCATATTAAAAGCTGCCCAATAATAAGGATGCGATAAATCTTTGCTGTCTAGTTGAGGGACAGACAGAGGTAAAAAAACTTCGCCCCTAGAGCTTTGCAATTGACCATTATTTATGGTTAATTTACCTTCGATCGCAGCAATTTGTGCTTCCCTGAGAGCTTCAGATTTAATAATAGGAGGATCTTTCGGCTTGTTGACTTTTAAGCGCTCGTAAAACTCGCTCATCAGCGCCAAAGTTCCCGCATCGCTGACGTACCACAAACTGGCGAGGGCAGATTTTGCTCCCGATTGCAGCGCTAAACCGGCAAATCCGAGTTCTGCTTCTTTGTCTCCCAAGGCGGTTCTGCAGGCGCTCAATACTAACAGTTCCAGAGGCGGATTGTTCCATTTTAAATCTCTCATTTGATCGAGTCCGAGTCTGGTGTCCCAAAATTGAATGTAAGAGTTATTGGGAGCTCCGGGGCGAAATTCGGCGTGGGTGGCGAGGTGGATGATGCCGTACCTTTGTTGCAGGCGCTGCGATTGCAAGTTTACGAGGGTGAAATCTTCGTTGAGAAAAGATTTACCTGGCCACTCTTGGACGATCGTCCTTAATTCTAACGGGACTGCAGGTAGCGGTTGTTTGTTCGCCGTTTCCGAGAAAATAGATGCTCCCATTGCTAAGACTTGGGTGTTTTTGAGGTTGCCGTAGTTAGTGTTGGTGAATTTGAAGGCGGGGATGCGGGCGAGGCTGTATTTTTGGATCAGAAATTGCTTTCCGTCGTGCATTGCTGCTAGGGGTACGGTTCGCAAACCTTCGCCAACGCAAAACAGCAAGGTTTCAATTTTTGCTATTTGCAAATCTGTTTCTAGGGGTGCAATTATCCATTGATAAAGTTGTTGGGCTCCTTCTAAATAGCTGGTTGTGCTGAGTTTGGCGGGGTTGGTGATTTCGCTGTTGAATTTTTTGACTGCTGACAGCAATATTTCTTGTTTGGCGGATGGGACGCTGCGGAGAATTGGCGGGCGATCGGGCAATATTAAAATTAATTCGAGTTGGTCTGTGCGCGGGATGGCGTAAATTAAAGCTGGTTTTTTCTTGGTTTGAACTGCTAGACGGGAGAGGGTTTTTGATATTGCTTCGGCGGTTTTTTCACGGGCCCCAAAGTCTTGTTGCAAGTATTTTTGATAGTCTTCTTCCCAGTCTTGTTCGATTCTGGTGACGGCTTCGGTGAGGTTTCCGCGATCGAGCAAATTTCTCATTTCTTGCCCGTTAAGCCCACCTGGGGCTGGGTTTTGGGCCATTGTAGGCAGGTTCGCGGTACTCCAACAGAAAAATATTGCTGTCAAACAGTAAAAAATAGCTGTTTTAAGTTTTTTGGGAGTCGCGTGTTTTTGAGGCTGCTGCGGGGATTGTTGGTGCATGGTTTTGGGGCAGTTATACCATTTTTGATTTGCAACGATTGAGAATCACTGACTGAAGCTGCATTTTTTTTGCAGTGGTATTAACGGCGCATTTGGCGACAGCATCTTTTTCGGAGTGTAATAAGCGTTTTTGGGAGTGCGATCGTCCTGTGCTGGCGAGCTCGATTATAGCATTCAAGACAAATGCCAAATATTTCCCGTAGCGTGTGCCGCCTTCCCTGCCGCTCGATCGCCCAAAACCAACCCCAAACATCTGCTGTAGGGTGCTTAGGAACGAAAATTTAATAACTTAAACACCTCCTACAGTCCTCTCTCTATCCTCTAAGCCTTCCTCGCCTCAGAAGCATTACCAGGCTCTTCCTGGTAAGTAGCAACAAGCCTAATCTCTTCTGCATGAAACGTCGGCACTGCTGGATTCCTGACGCACCACCACCATTGACAGCACCCAAGAATTTGCGAGTTATGTAAAGTTTTGTAACTTTTGCAGAAGTTTTGCGTAAAAATCCCAGATCCCCACAGATAGACAAATAGAGGGCTATGCAGGAGGATGGGCGCCAGTCAATCTCGATCGGCTTGTTAACCAATCTCCGGCGACCTGCATCCGCTTTGCCGACTATTTTTTTGAGTACCCTTGGAACAAGAGATGCCTACTAAGGATGAAATTGACGATCGGCTCAAACAGCTAGCCATAGCTGCTCAAAATCACCAGCCTAAAACTTTAGGGCAACGGCTAGCTATGACCAATTTTATGGCGGAGGTTGAAAAATACAAAATCGTTAAATGTCCCAGAAATACAAAATTTACCCCCGAAATTTATCGGGCAATTTGTGCAGAAGCCAAATCGGACTTAACGTTGCGAATTTGCCGGGAAATTCACAACTATCGACCTGAGAAAGAAGTCAGTCAGTGGGTCAACTTCTTGATGCTTAAATGTTTTCAGCAAGCTACGCCTAAAGTTATAGGTAAAAAAGAGTTTTCTATTGAATACTGTGGAGATATGGATCTAGTTTTTAATCAAATACAAAAGCAACACTTGCAAAATAAATCTGGTCAACTTGAAGCTGCTTTGAGCGATATCATTGTAGAAGATCCGGGAGGTTTTTTTGAAGGCGAAGTGATGAAAAAGTACCCGCAGGTCAATTTTAAATTTTTGTTGGTGAAGAAAGTTATAAAAGATGAAAGTTGGCAGGAAATATCCGATGAGTTAGGAGTCAACGTTTCTAGTTTGAGCACTTTTTATCAGAGGTGTGTAAAGAAATTTACACCCAGATTCAAAGAATACTTGTAGAACATTATGTACCAAAAGCAGGGAGTAATCATGAATAACACAGAAGTTGATTTAGTTTTGACAATGCCGATCGCCCCAGCAGCGCACCTGAGCGCTCAAAGGCTGTCGCAGCAACAAACAGACCCGAAAAAAGCCAAACAGGTTTATCTGAATGCTTTGGCGGTGCACGCAGTGGATTTTTACTTTCAGTGTATGGAAATAGACACTGATTTGACCGC
This sequence comes from Tychonema sp. LEGE 06208, assembly GCF_015207505.1. Taxonomy (GTDB): domain Bacteria; phylum Cyanobacteriota; class Cyanobacteriia; order Cyanobacteriales; family Microcoleaceae; genus Microcoleus. The sequence goes on along the minus strand of NZ_JADEWT010000081.1, from coordinate 24,699 downwards.
TAGCAATATCTGGAATCCTGCGATCCAGAAATTCATGGATGTTGCAGATTTGGAGGTCAAAAATCTTGGTAAGCTGGAGTGCCGCCCTGTACGTGAGGGTGAAGAGTTTGTCTCGATTCCGGCAGAAGTGCGATCGGACAGAATCGGTTATGTTGCCGTGGAGATAGCCCAATCCCTGGCAGAGGTGAAGTTGCTGGGATTTGTCAAAAAGGGCGATCGAGAAAAAGTTCCAATTAGTAAGTTGGAATCCATCGAAAACCTGCTAGAATACCTGGACGAACTCCAGCCAAAATACTTGGACGAACTCAAACCAGTGCATCTCATTCAATGGTTGCATAATGTTTTCGACATCGGCTGGGAGGCCGCCGAAAAAGTGTTTGAATCAAGACAAAAATTCCAGTTTGATTTCAGGAGTAGCCAAACTTTAGAGATGAGCAATCCTGCTAATAATGTCACTCAGATTAAACGCATAAAAACCCTAGAATTGGAGCCTGGAGAAAGAGTTAATTTACTGCTGGGAATAATGCCAACAAATCATGGGAATCTTGATATCTTGATAGAACTTTGTCCGGCAGATAACCAAACTGAATTACCCGAAGATGTGGAATTGATAGTGTTGGACGAACGAGGAAAAAGTTTGGTGCAAGCTAGAGCTAATAAAACCGATAGCTTGCTATTCAAGTTGAGTGCAGAACCGGGAGAACAATTTAGCGTTAAAATTGCTTTGGGTGATTTTAGCGAGAGTGAATTGTTTTTCACCTAATCATCAATTATCCATAGGGGGTAAGTGTTATGAGCAAGTTAGTTTATCTCAAATTAGATGGCAATTTGCCAAGCCAAGGTTTTCGAGTTACCTTGGAAATCAAAGAGGATGACGGCGACTCCTTGGCTGACATTACTAGCATTTTACCTGCAAATCCCGAGTTAGCAGCTTTAGTAAACCAACATTGGTCTCAAAAATATCGCTCTTTGGGAATGCCTTCCCGGAACCATAAAAAAAGAATTTTTCCAGCCTTGTATTCTCTGGTAAGAGCGGGTAATAAAACAATTTTTCGCTCCAAATCTTTCTCTTGGCGAGTTAAGGTTAAAGAAGCAGACACTAGAAGTTCCTTGAAGAAATGCCAGGAATCCGGCCAGCAACTAGCAGCAGCCATGAATATTTGGCTGAAGTCAGAACAGTTTCGAGAAATTGATACGCGACTGAGAGAGAAATTAAATGATAATGAAGATATTAGGGTATTAATTCGCACCGAAGATCCGAACTTGCACAAATTACCTTGGCAGTTGTGGGATTTGTTTGACAATTTTCCGAAAGCTGAACCGTCGCTCGGTCAATTAAACTTTGTTAAACTACAGTTTCAGAAACCTCTCCGCAAATCTAAGGTGAAAATTTTAGCTATTTTGGGAGATAGCCCTGATATTAATGTCAAAGAAGATGAGAAAATCCTGAAAAATTTGTCTCCTGATGCTGAAGTTAAAGTTTTAGTAGAACCCAAACGCAAAGAGATTACTGACGAGCTTTGGGAACAATCTTGGGATATTATATTTTTTGCGGGGCACGGTGAAACTGAGGATGGTACGGGAAAAATTTATATCAATAAAGATGATTGTTTAACTATTGATGAGCTGTGGGTTGGTTTGAGAAAAGCGGTGGATAATGGTTTGCAGCTAGCAATTTTTAACTGCTGTGACGGGTTGGGTTTGGCGACAAAATTAGATGATTTCCAAATGATTCCGCAAATGATTTTAATGCGGGAGTTGGTGCCGGATGTTGTAGCTCAAGAATTTTTAAAATATTTTCTGACAGAGTTTGTAGCTGGCAAGTCTTTGTATGCAGCAAAGAGGGAAGCTTGCAACCGTTTGGGGGATTTAGAGCATAAGTTTCCTTGTGCTAGTTGGTTGCCGGTAATTTGGCAGCATCCGACGGCGGTGCCTCTGATGTGGAGCGATTTTTTGATTGAGTCCGATGCGCCTGTTGTTGCTGAAAATTTGACGGCGGTTCCTAGGTATGAGAAAAGACCGCCAGTTAAGGGTTTTTCGCCCTTGAAGTCGGTGATTTTGGCGAGTGCGGCCTGTACCGTGGCGGTGATGGGAGCGCGTTCTCTGGGGGTGATGGAGGTGTTGGAACTGTCAATGTTCGATCGACTAATGAGGCAGCGGGAATCTGAATTAATCGACAATCGGTTGCTGGTGGTGCAAGTGACTAACCAGGATGTTGACAAGTACGACTATCCGCAAACTGATGCTATTATAGCCAGGGCGATCGACAAATTACTCCAATTTAAGCCTGCAGCAATTGGTTTGAATATGCACCGAAATTCGCCAAAGGAACCGGGCAGAAAAGATTTGATTGCCCTTTTTCAAAAGAATCCCAATCTCATTGCTGTCTGCACCTACAATGCACGCAAAATCACGGAGCCACCCCCAGAATTATTGCAAAGTAAATTAGAAAATCAAATTGGTTTTATCAATTTACCGCCAGATGAAGCGCGTGACAATAAAGGTAGAAGTATTCGCCGCCAACTTCTATCTTATCACCCGAATCTTTCTAATTTCAAGGATAGTTGCAAAGCTCCGAATAGCTTAAGTTTTCTGTTGGCGGCGCGATTTTTGGAAAATCAAGGCATAAGATTGGAAAAAAACCAGAATGAAGAGTGGGTAATTGGCGGTGTTACATTCAAAAGATTAGCCTCTCGTACAGGAGGTTATCAACCGTTAAAAGAGCCAAAAGTCAGTCAAGTATTGCTCAACTACCGCGCTAACCCCAAACCAGCTTTTAAGGTGACGCTGCAAGAAGTATTGTCAGGGAAAATAGACCCGGATTTAGTCAAGGGTAAGATTGTCTTAATCGGTCATACTTCGGAAGTTTCTGAGACTGAATTCGATACTCCTTACGGTAAAATGCCGGCAGTTTGGATTCACGCTCATATGGTGAGTCAAATTCTCAGCGCTGTAATTGATAAAAGGCCGCTATTGTGGATTTTACCTCAATGGGATCGGTTTCAGTGGGGAGATGCGGTTTTTGTGTGGCTGGCTGCTGTGACTGGCGGGTTGTTGGCTTGGCGTTGGCGATCGCCCTTGCTATTGACGATCGCCAGCGGTGCTATGATTTTTGTGTTGTATCAAGTTTCTCTGATAATTCTGATTTTGGGGGGCTGGATGCCTTTGGTTCCTGCGGTTTTGGCTTTAGTTACGACCGGTGGTATGTTGTTTGTGTACGATCGCTCTTCACAATCGCAAACAAAGCTGTGACGTTTAAAACCGCGCCCGTACAGGCAAAATCCGCCTCTACGGACTGGGAGAGATGAGAGGTTTTATGTATAAAATGCAATTGCAGTTAGTGTTGGGTTTCATTTTGGCGATCGATGCTACATCAGCGATGTCAAATTCTGCTAATCTGGCTATTTTAGCAGACAATGGTTTGCTGGAAAATCATTCAAGTGCGATCGGGCAAAACGCCAAATCCAACAGCAAACCGAAGGTAAAAACACCAGTCAAGCAGCCCGACAAAAACACTACACCAGGGGCCGGATCAAAAGTATCGACAACTAGCACACCACCCGATTCTAATACTAGACCTGGTGGCGGTCTCGACCCATCAAAATCATGCAAAAGCACAAATAAAATACTCGCCCTGCTAGTACCCCGCCAAAATCCAGTATTCACAACTTCTGCCCATCCTACCTTTTGGTTTTACATTCCCTATGCTGCCGAAGAGATAAAAAAAGGAGAATTTGTCCTAGTCACTCAAGACGAAAAAACCTTAATTTACAAAACTTCTTTCCAGCCACCTAAAACTCCTGGCATTGTGAATATTAGTTTACCTACATCTCCAAACTATGCTTTACAAACAGAGCAATCTTATCGTTGGTATTTGAGAATATACTGCAAAAACAATACAAACAATCTAGCCGATTTGACAGCCCAAGGAGGACTGAAAAGGGTAGCCACAACTGCTGAAACAGAGCGTCTGATTAATGCAGCCGCACCTGATATTTGGTACGATTCATTGACTCGTTTGGGCAATTTGCTGTTAGCTTCTCCAAGCGATGAAAAATTGAGAAGTGACTGGAATAAATTGTTAGAGTCTATTGGGGAAAAAGAGTTAAGTCAAGAACCGCTAGCCGGCCCGGTTGTGATACCATAAATTACAATTGTAGAGTTTTTCGTCCTCAGATCGTTTCCGATGCAAGCGGAAACGATCTGATACGAAAACCGCAGATTTCAGGCAGATAAACACAGATAATTTTAGGATGTTTTTCTAATTTTGCAATTCAAGTCTATTGTCCCTTCACGGGATGTTGCCCGTAATAAGGCAAAGCATCCCACCACTCAGGGCGACTTCCTTGTTTCCACTGCAAATAAGCCAATTCCAACACACCAGAAACCGACGCACCCAATTCGCTGCCAACTTCAATCAATCGATAGGAATTTTCCCAACTTTCCAACTTTTTCTGCCAAGATTCCGCCGTCATTACCGTATCTGTAAACAACTCAGTTACACCAGAATTACTGTTAGCTGCATAAACCGCCCCAAACAATTCCCCGCGCCCTGCAGGCATTTGCAGCGCGATATCCAAAACCTCCCCCTTATCAAGGGGTAATTCCTCACTCAAAAGCCCCCCCTTAGCAAGGGGGGGTTGGGGGGGTTCCAACCAAGCCACAGCCGCCAAAGTTGAAATCGCAAAAACCGGAATATCCAATTGTTGAGCCAAAGTCCGCGCCGTCACCATACCCATGCGAGTGCCGGTGAAACCTCCGGGCCCCTTCGCCACTGCAATAAAAGCCAAATCCGCCCAAGTTTGTGGCTGGATAAACTCGATTAAATGCTGGTGCAAATCCGTTGCTAAACTGCGGCCCAAATTCCAAGTTTGGCAGCGAGAGTCGCCGGAAAAATTGCTAATTGCTAAACCTAATTCGGGAGTTGCCGTGTGCAGGGCTAGGCCGTATTTTTTAACTGATATTCTGTCTTGGGGATTGCTATTCACGATTAATGATAATTTTCCTTTACAAAAAACAAGGGCAAAGCGACAACCAAACAACCCAAAATAACGCCAAATATTCCCGTATTTAAAATTCTGGAATTACCCATACCACCAGTTATCAGAAACAGCAGGACCAAACTGGCAAATAAATTTTTATTTGCAAATTCTTTATTTTGAGAAACTTGATGTTTTACCGTCATAAAACCCGATGCAACTATTAGTGCAAATATTGAATTAAAAATGACTATTTGAGAGCCAAAGATAAACCAAACCAAAGCAAACATTAGCGAATCGATCCAAAAATCCGTATTTTTTAACTTCGGTAGCCAAAATTCTTGGGTAGCAACAGGGGCGATTTTGTTGATTAATTGATTTTGGTGCAGTCGCACGATTTTGTTTCTTAGTTTAATCTTGGGATCGATTTGCAATACTTCCTTCCACTCTGGGATGCGAGAATTGTTGACTCTTCCCAATAGCTTAATGGCTGTGATTTGATTTAACTGCAAATCGGTTAACCGGGTGGCAATTATTTGGGATAGGTGCGGGTAGTAAATGGGGTTGTCTTCGGTTCGGTTGATGACGATATTTAGTTTTTGTTTGGCTTGACTGACTTGGATTGTAACATTGTATGGGGCGATCGCATCTTGCAAAGCTTGCTGAATTTCGGCTTGCTGTTGGCGAGTGAAAAGCGACACACCGGGCGCAGGTGTCACCACCCGTTCTGCGGACGTTTTCGGCGCATCCAGCACAGGCTGTCCCTCTAAATACACCGGCTTGGGGTTTAAGTGCCGGATGACCGCTGATGCTGAATTGTAGCGCCGGTTGGTGGCACTTTGGAGCATGGTGTCGAGGATGCGGCCGAAATCGTCGCTAACAGCAGTCTTCAAATAATTTCGCCAAGCCCAAGAATCCTCGGCGCTGTCGAACAAGTCGAAGGGAGGAATGTGAGTCAGCAAGTGAATGCAAGTAACGCCCAAACTATAGATGTCGCTAGCAAAAACTGCTTTTCCCATCAATTGTTCTGGGGCTATATAAGCAGCGCTGCCTATAATTGTACCTGTTTGTGGCAAGCCGGTTGTTGTCACTTTCTTAGCTGCACCAAAGTCTACTAAAACGATATCTTTTTGGAAAGGAGAGGGTTGATAGGAACTTTCTAAGGCTGGTAAGGGAGTTGGAGATAGGCGGCGGCGAATGATATTTTCTGGTTTAATATCCCGGTGAATGACTTTGGATTTGTGGACGAAGTGGAGCACTGGTAATAAATCGTTGAGGAGTTTCCGAATTTGAGTTTCGGTGAATGCTTCTTTTTGTTCTAATTCTCTGGCTAGGTTTTTGCCGTCTATAAATTCTTGTACTAAATACTGTCTCCCGTCTTGTTCAAAATGGGCGATTAATTCTGGAATCTGGGGATGTTTTCCCAAAATTTCTAGCTGGGATGCTTCTTGCTGAAATAGTTGGGCGGCTTTTTCGGCTGCGGTGTTTTGCGGCAAAAATTGCTTGATTACGCACTGCGAAAAAATCAGGGGTTTTGTTTCATCAACTGCTAGGAAAGTTCTACCAAAGCCTCCTTGTCCGATCGCCTTTATGGTACGGTAGCGAGATGCTGATGCCGAGTTTTCGTTAGTTAACAACAATTTCGATCCGCAACTTTGGCACAATTCTGCATCCCCTGAATTTTGCGGATTCTGACAAGTTGGGTTTAAGCAATAGGACATTGGATTTTATATTTTATATTTTGGATTTTTAATTGTTTACTGTTGTTTGTTATTGGTTATTGGTTATTGGTTAGTTGTTATTGGTTAGTTGTTATTGGTTATTGGTTATTGGTTATTGGTTAGTTGTTATTGGTTAGTTGTTATTGGTTATTGGTTATTGGTTATTGGTTAGTTGTTACTGGTGAATTGTTAACAACTAACAACTAAGAGGGCCCGCACGCACCATCCACCCCCCCTACCAACTAACAACTAACAACTAACAACTGCCAACTAACAACTGCCAACTGCCAACTGCCAATTGCCAATTGCCAACTGCCAACTAACTTAAGTCGGTACGAGTTCGCCCGGCCGCAATGAGGCCCATTTGCCGGTCTCTTGCTTAAAACTTTCACAGCCGACTACATCCCATTCCATTTCTATTTCGTCTTGGCGGGGGCGGATGTTGACGTTGATGGTGGGTTCTACGGGGTCAAAATCTGGTGTTTCGGTGAGGTGAATCTGTTCGTGCTGTTCTTCTACGGCGTGGTAGGTGAAGCAGCGGTCTACATAGTGGCAGTTAATACAAATACACATTCTTGATATCCTCTGTGCATTTCAAAAAAATTGGTGAATTCTGAGCTTTCTGTTAATCTAGCTTAGCAAGAGTTTAATGGTTTGTAAGGAAAGTAGATTTTTGTTGCGATGCCGATTAATTTGCCAACTGCGCTATCTCCTGAGACTTGGCCGTTCGATTTGGAACTGCTGACACCGCCTGTTTATCTGGTGGGCGGTGCGGTGCGGGATGCGCTGCTGGGACGCCGATCGCACTATTTTGATTTGGATTTCGTTATGCTAACACGGGCGGTGAAGACTGCTCGAAACATTGCCGATCGCACCAAAGGCGGATTTGTCTTGTTGGATGCGGAACGACAGATTGCGCGGGTGGTGTTTGCGGGCGGTACGGCGGATTTTGCGGAGGCTTTGGGGGGGAGTCTGGAGGGGGATTTGTTGCGCCGGGATTTTCGGATAAATGCGATCGCCTGCAATCCTTTTACCGGAGAAATCATCGATCCTTTGGACGGTCAAACTGATTTGCGGTTGGGTTTGCTGCGGATGATTTCGCGATCGAATTTGGAAGACGATCCGCTGAGGTTATTAAGAGCTTACCGCCAAGCGGCGCAGTTGGGTTTTGCGATCGAGCCGGAAACTTTGGAGGCGATTCGAGAATTAGCGCCGCTGTTGAGTCGGGTGGCGGTGGAACGGGTGCGGACGGAATTAGGTTATTTGTTGAGCAATCATAACGGTATTCCTTGGATTTGTCGCGGTTGCGAAGATGGTTTGTTTTCGATTTGGTTTGCAAGTGCGATCGACCGTTTCGATATCTTGACAAAAATCGACTCCTGTGCTGCTGATTTGGCAGCAATTTATCCAGACTTGGGGAGAGAATTTGGGCGATCGATTCGAGATACAATTAAAACGCCGTTGTTGGCAGTTGGGAAGTTAGCTATTTTAGCAAATTCCGACCCGACAATCGCTGAAACAGAGTTGCTGCGGTTGAAGTACAGCAATGCAGAGATTAAAAGTGCGATCGGGCTTTTGAAATACTTGCCCAAACTGCAAGCAAAACCGATTGCAGAAATGTCCCTGCGAAAACAATATTTTTTGTTTCGGGATGTAGGAATAGTATTTCCAGCTTTAGCAGTTTTAGCCCTAGCGGCGGGAGTCGCAGTTGATGATATTTCCCTGCTAATTAATCGCTACCTCAATGCCGATGACATTATCGCTCATCCCACCCAATTAGTTAGCGGCAATGAATTAATGGAATCTTTGAAAATTCCCAGAAGTCCGCTCATCGGTCAATTATTAATGGAGATTCAATTAGCGCGGGTAGAAGGGATAATTGCGACTCGCGAAGAGGCGCTGAAACTGGCCGCCGACTTGATTGAAGTTGATTAATATTTGGGAAATATCGCAACAACAATCTTGCTAGAAGCCAGTTTACCAACCATCTGTAATTCACATCCCAAATATCTAGAAACTAGCCCCAGCGACAATCAGTAAATGCGCCTACATTAATCTGCGTTGCATCTGTGTTGCACCTGCTTGACATCTGCAGTTGAATTATCAATCAAAAAACAATGCAATAAGTTTATTTAAGGCTGGCTGTTAATTCCGCCGGCAATTGAAACTTACCATCTGCACCCGCTTCCAACTCAAAAAATTGCAACACAGCATCAACATTCAGCGGCCCGTAAATGTGGGGGTAATCTTCACCAGCGGCAAATTCATACTTAACTTCAGATTCCACTTTCTCCGAATCAATCCACAGCAGCAACAATCCTGTTTGTCCACCAAAAAATTTATTAGCAGATTTCACAACTTGCGGCAAAGTCGAACAGTGGATAAATCCTTCAGTATCTAGCGTATCCCCGCGATAGAATTGCACTTGTTTGGCTTGTTCCCACTCTTGGCTGCGGGTGATGTGAAAGATAACGCTCATAATTAGATTGGTTTTAAGTGCGACTGGTACAAAACTTACAAATGCGGGGTCAAAAACTCGGTTTCTGTACCAAAATATTTCGCTATTAGCGACAATTTTTCAAAGAAACCGGATTTTTTGCCTTCGTTGCGCCGCAGTACAATTCGACAAGGAAAACTTCCGCCGCAACTTACTGTCAGCGTCTTAATTTTAGCACCGATCGCCCGCGCTGCACCCGGAGCCGCGCCAGTCATTTTTTCTGTTTGCTGACGGTAATCCTCACTATAAACTTAGCACGCCACCAGTACATCCGATCGCCCGAGAACCCTCATATCTTCCTCATCGAGTTCCACTGGCGTACCGCTGCGAATTAGTTCCACAAAATCCTCATTCGGCACCATAATGCACAAAGTGTACAAACGTTCATTGCCCGTATTTTTAATTACATGAGTACCGGTTGGAGGCACTAACAAACTATCACCCGGTTTAATACTAACTGTTTTGCCGTCGCAGGTTGCTTCCCCTGTTCCTTTGAGTACAAAAAACATTTCTACTGCAAATTGATGGCGGTTAGGAGGAGTTTTGCCACCCGCATCGAAGATTTCGATGCAAACAGTTAAGGAAACATTAGCTATTACCGGATCGAAGACGATAGCTAATCTATTAGTATCGCCCGGACTGATGCGAAATGCTTGGTAATCTTTCGGAGATTTCATCACCGGAATCATGCACTGGTTTGTCATTTTTTTTATTGTTAGTTATGGTTGAAGTCAGTAGTTATTGGTTATTAGTTATTAGTTATTGGTTATTAGTTATTGGTTGTTGGTTATTGGTTATTGGTTATTGGTTGTTGGTTATTGGTTATTGGTTGTTGGTTGTTGGTTATTGGTTGTTGGTTGTTGGTTATTGGTTGTTGGTTGTTGGTTGTTGTTATTAGTTATTGGTTATTTGTTATTGGTGGCCACTCACAAATAATATCAGACAAATAACAATGCTATAGAGGCCCAATGCTTTTTGCTCCGATTCTCAATGCCCAATGCCCAATGCCCAATGCCCTATGCCCTATGCCCTATTCCCTATGCCCTATTCCCTATGCCCAATGCCCAATGCCCAATGACTACTAACTAATGACTAATGACTAATGACTAATGACTACTGACTACTGACTACTGACTACTGACTACTGACTGTTATTTAATTGCTTCTAACATAGCCTGAGAATCCGACAAAAAACCAAAACATTGTTTAACATTATAAAGAGTAGCTTGCCAGCAATACTCTGGAGATGTGGTAGCTGTACAATCTTTGACTAAAATACAGTCGTAACCGAGGAAATTAGCATCTTGCAGTGTAGCCATGACGCACTGATCGGCGTTTACTCCTCCGAAAAAAAGTGTAGTTTTGCCGAGGTTTCGCAATATACTATCTAAAGGAGTATCCCAAAAGGCGCTCATCCGATATTTGTCAATGCAAATATCCTCTGGTTTTTGTTCTAATTCATCGACAACCTGCGCCGCCCAACTCCCCGCCATCAACACAGATGCGCCGTTTTTTGGCAGGGGATCTCCCAAACCTACGCCGTCGCCTGTGGGATTGTAAACGTGACGGGAAGCTGCACTAATGTTGAGTAAATCGGGGCGGTTTCCCCAGTTGATCCAAATAATTGGCATAGCGTGCGATCGCAATTTGGGCAGCAATTTTTTTAAAGGATTAATTGGAGTTTGGGCGGGGGTTATATCCACGCCAATATGTGCTAGCCAACCGTCGGGGTGACAAAAATCATTTTGCATATCTATCACCAACATTGCTGCTTTTGCTAAATCCAAACGCAGGGTTTTCGTTTCTGTTTCTAGGGTAACAGGTTGAGGCGCGATCGGCGATCGGGTGATGTCGGCAATTTTTTCATCAACTTTCCAAGCATTCGGCGGCACGCCCAAGGTACGGAGAGAATCAGGATTCATATTTTACGTTTAAATCGATTGACTTACTTAAGGTTAGCAGGCACTGACTAGAAGATTAAATGACATTAAACATTACAATAGTAATAGATGTGAATTCACCAGAAGGGGTCAATCTGTGAGCTTTACAATTCAAAATGTTTTAATTCCCGTTGAGGGTGGTTATGAAACCGCAGACGTGCAGGTGGCGGATAATTGCATAAGTGCGATCGCCCAAAATTTAGAGGCTGTGGGAACAGTAATCGACGGCACTAATAAGCTGCTGCTACCCGGTTTTGTCAACGCCCACACGCACTCTTCCGAAATGTGGCAGCGCGGCATCATTCCCCCTTTGCCGCTGGAATTGTGGATTGCCGAACTGTACGATTTTACACCTTTAGATCCCGAACAAGTTTACTTGAGCGCCCTCGGTACGGCAGTAGAAACATTGCTATCTGGCGGCACCAGCGTAGTCGATCATTTAGTTTTAATTCCGGGGCAAGAATTAGAGACAATCGCCGCCGCAGTTCGTGCTTATCAAGAAATTGGCATCCGCGCGTTTATCGGGCCATTAATTCAAGATGAATCCCTGACAGCGGGAATGCCTGCGGGTGATAGCACTATCGAACACAGGGCTTACATTCGCTCGACAAAGGCAACTTTGGAATTAATGGAATCAGCCATTAAACAGTTTCATAAGCCCGAAATAGGTGTTAATATGTTGTTGGCACCGACGGGAATTCAACTGTGTTCGGATGCTTTGTTTGAAGGCTGCGTCGATTTGGGCGATCGCTACAATCTTTGCCTGCACGCCCACCTACTAGAAACCTCAGCCCAAAAACAACTAGCTCAGGAAAAATACGGTTGCAGCGCCGTCGAACACCTGCAAAAAATCGGTTTTTTAACTCCTCGTACTTCCTTAGCCCACTGCGTCTGGCTGGAAGATTCCGACATCGCAATTCTAGCAGAAACTGAATCGACTGTTGTACACAATCCCCTCAGCAACCTGCGGTTGGGAAGTGGTATCGCACCGATTTTGAAATACCGCCAAGCGGGAGTCAATGTATCTTTCGGCTGCGATGGCGCTGCTAGCAACGATTCTCAAGATTTGCTAGAAGCAATTAAAATGGGTTCGATTCTACACAATATCACGGATTTGGATTACCGCCACTGGATTACACCGCGCCAGTCTGTAGCAATGGCATCGCAGGGCGGAGCGAAAGGCTTGAATGTCGCCGAAGAAATCGGTTCGCTGACAGTTGGGAAAAAAGCCGATTTTGTGCTGTACGATTTAACCAGTTTATCATTGTTGCCGCGCACCGACCCGATTGGTTTGCTAATTTTGGGTCGTCCGACAAATGCGGTAAACAGTGTTTGGGTAAACGGCAAACAAATTGTTGCTGAAGGTAAGGTGACAACGATTGATGTTGATGATTTGAGGCGGGAATTATTCGATCGCAGCGAGTGGAGTAGCCAGCGTCAATCGCCAATGGTGGGCGAGATTGAAGCGCACTACCGCCAAGTGATGAAATTGCCTGGTTATTCTTAGGGGGAATTGCAGCAAAATTCGGCGGTTGAAACCTATCCTGTACAAACAAAACCCGACGGGAATTGAATAAATTAAGGTGCTCGCGTGCTCACCCTACAGTATGATGTTAGATTGTGGTGTTTGCGAAAAATTGATGATTAAACTGTACAAATGGCAGCGGATACTGGCTTTAATAGTTGTTTTTGCGATCGCCCTTACCTCCTCCGCCATTTTCTCCCCCCGAATGGAGGCTCAAACCCCGCCCAAAACCCCAACAACCGAATTGCGCGGCATTTGGCTGACTAATATTGACAGCGACGTTATTTTTTCGCGCAACAACATCATTGACGCTGTAAACAGACTGGAAAAACTCAACTTTAATACCATTTATCCTACAGTTTGGCAAGGAGGCTACACGCTTTATCCCAGCGCTGTCGCCAAACGAGTATTCGGAGAGGCGATCGATCCATCACCAGGATTAAAAGACCGAGACATTCTCAAAGAGATTATAGCACAATCCCACAAAAAAGGTATTGCAGTAATCCCGTGGTTTGAGTTTGGTTTCATGGCTCCCGCCGAATCGGAATTAGCCCGACTTCACCCCGACTGGCTGGCGCGCAGGCGCGACGGTTCAACTATTTGGAAAGAAGGCACCCACGATCGAGTTTGGCTGAATCCTTTTCATGCCGAAGTCCAGAAATTTATCTTAGATTTAATCCTAGAAATTGTCGATAATTACGATCTAGATGGCATTCAATTTGACGATCATTTCGGTTTGCCAGTAGAATTTGGCTACGAGCCGCAAACAGTGTTAATGTATCAGGAACAAATCAAAAGCCCTCCCTCCAACGATGCCCGCGAAACCTTCTGGGTGCGCTGGCGCGCCGACAAAATCAACGACTTCATGGGGCGAATTTCCCGCGCTATCAAATCCCGTAAACAAAAATGTATTATCAGTTTATCTCCGAACCCTCTGCACTTTGCTTTACCAGCCCACTTGCAGGACTGGTTTAGCTGGGAAAGACGCGGTTACATCGAAGAACTTATAGTCCAGGTTTATCGCAGCGATCTCAAGCGTTTTAACGTAGAATTGGAACGGGAAGAAGTTAAATTAGCCAAAGGACACATTCCAACTGCGATCGGCATTTTAACAGGCTTGAAAAATAATTCAATTCCGCTGCAACAAATTCAAGAACAAGTGCAAGAAGTCCGAAAAAGAAACTTTGGAGGTGTTTCATTCTTTTTCTACGAAAGCTTGTCCAGTTGGGCCAAGGAACCCCCCGAACAGCGCAATGGAACCCTGCACAAATTATTTCCGACAAAGATGCAGCGCCCGCAAGTTTAAAGTTTGCTAAAATAGTTCGTAGTAAGGACTTCAGTTATTTTAAAGTTGGTTAGTAGTAAGGACTTCAGTCCTTCTCAAGTTGGGTGAGTAGTAAGGACTTCCGTCCTTATTCTTACGATTATTAAGGACTAAAGTCCTCATTACGAACCGGGGAAAGAGTTATAATGTTGAATAAAAAGTTAATTTTTCGCATTTGTATTCTTAATTTCTGCCTAGTTTCTGTACTTGCGGCAATCGGCTACTTGATGCCCAGAAAGTGGGGAGAATCATCGCAAACAACTTGCACAGTTACTGTACAAGTTGCTAAGCAAGGTATCCACACTGAAATAATCGTCCCCGTTAAAAATCAATACTTTAACTGGTCTCAATATTTACCGTTAACAAAAATAGGGCGGGATGCCGATCATGAGTACAAATATTTATCTTTTGGTTGGGGAGATAGAGCTTTTATGCTGGAAACTCCCACGTCAGGAACCATTAACCCAGTTATAGCTTTCAACGCGCTATTTCTCCCAACTCCGTCTACGATGCACGTTGAAGGTTATCGGGCTTTTCCCCAAAATCAAGAAACTAAATGTGTTAAACTTAGTGGAGAAAATTATCTAAGGATGGTAAATTATATTGAAAAATCATTCCTATTAGACGCAGAAGCTCACCCGAAAAAAATTAGCTACGGCTACGATAATAGTGACAGTTTTTATGAAGCAAAAAGCAGTTACTCGATTTTGAAAACTTGCAATGACTGGACTGCTGAAGCTTTGCGAAAAGCGGATGTTGATACTCCTTTGTGGTCAACTCTATCGTCAGCGGTTATGTTTCACTTAAACAGCGGTTGCGAATGTAGAAGTCAGTAGTCAGTAGTCAGTAGTCATTAGTCAGTAGTCAGTAGTCATTAGTCATTAGTCATCAGTCGGTAGGGGCGGTGGATGGTGCGTGCCCGCCCTCTTAACAGTTAACAGTTAACAGTTAACAGTCAACAGTTAACAGTCAACAATTACCAATTCCCAAATCATGAATATAATTCCAGCGATCGATCTATTGGACGGAAAATGCGTGAGATTGTATCAGGGAGACTACGCTAAGTCTCAAACTTTTAACGACAATCCGGTAGAAGTCGCCAGACAGTGGGTAAATCAAGGCGCGACAATGCTGCATTTGGTAGACCTCGACGGGGCAAAAGCGGGTCATCCCGTCAATCAAGCAGCCATTGAGGCCATTGTCCGCGCCGTAGACGTTCCCTGTCAACTAGGTGGCGGAATGCGCGATCGCGCTTCTGTTGCTGCTATCCTCAATTTAGGAGTCAAGCGCGCCATTCTCGGAACTATTGCTGTCGAACAACCGGAATTAGTCGGTGAATTGTGCGCCGAATTTCCTGGTCAAATTCTGGTGGGAATCGATGCCAGAAACGGTAAAGTTGCTACTAGAGGTTGGTTAGAAACTTCCGAAGTTTTAGCAACAGAATTGGCGCAAAAAATGGCCGAATTGGGGGCAGCAGAAATTATTTACACTGATATTCACCGCGATGGTACTATGGAAGGGCCGAACTTGGAATCTTTGCGCGAAATTGCTAACGCTATTTCGATTCCAGTGATTGCATCGGGCGGCGTTAGTTCGATCGCAGATTTACTCAGTTTGTTGGCTTTGGAACCAATTGGTGTCAAAAGTGCGATCGTCGGTAGAGCAATTTATACCGGCGATATCTTGCTAAAAGAAGCAATTCAAGCTGTCGGACAAGGCCGGTGGCAAGATGTACCCCCTGATTTGGGTTCTTCCAGTTTTGCTTGAACATCTGAATCAGCACAACTAGCCTTTAAAAAACCGGAGTCCTTGAGTTTGTTTGCATCCAAAATTATCTGATTAGAATGTCTTTCTTATCTTCATTGTACCATGTTTTTTAACCCAACAATTACAGCTTTAAGTTCTGGGATAGCATCTTTAACTACTCCCATACCTTTGCTAGCAACACTCGATCCCGAAAATTCGCCTATCGTCTTGAGCGGAGTTCTGCTCAGTTTGGTAGTGATTTATCTGGCCAGCAAATTAGGCGCAGAAGCGGCTCTGAAGTTGAATCTTCCACCAGTTTTGGGCGAACTTGTAGCAGGGGTGATTGTTGGCGTATCCGCTTTGAACCTGATCGTTTTTCCCGAAGGTGGACTGTCAGCTTCCAACTCAGGAATTATGACTGTTTTGCAGTCAATAAATCCTATGTCCCCTGCCGCCGTCACCAGCGTGTTTGAATCGCAGAGCGAAATCGTTTCTGTGCTGGCTGAATTGGGGGTGATTATTCTACTGTTTGAAATTGGTTTGGAGTCGGATATCAGACAACTCAAAGAAGTGGGAATTCAAGCCACCTTTGTCGCTGTTGTCGGCGTAGCAGTTCCCTTTGTTGCGGGTACTGCGGGCTTGATGATAATTTTTCACACGGCGGCGATTCCGGCAATTTTTGCAGGGGCTGCTTTGACAGCCACCAGCATCGGAATTACCTCAAAAGTTTTGTCTGAATTAGGACGGCTGAAATCCAAAGAAGGTCAAATCATTGTCGGGGCGGCAGTAATTGACGACGTGCTGGGAATTATTGTCTTGGCGGTAGTTGCCAGTTTAGCGAAAACAGGTGAAATTGATGTTGTTAATGTCATCTATTTAATCATTGGTGCAACTGCATTTTTGCTAGGTTCAATTCTGTTGGGCGGCATCTTTAATAAAAGCTTTGCCGCAGTAGTTGATAAACTCAAAACTCGCGGTAATATCGTCATTCCGGCATTTATATTTGCTTTTTTCATGGCGTTTATCGGCAACGCAATTCATCTCGAAGCGATTTTGGGTGCTTTTGCGGCTGGTTTAGTGTTAGATGAAAGCGATGCCCGCAATGAGTTGGATGAGTTGATTAAACCCGTCGCTGATTTGTTTGTACCCATCTTTTTTGTGACGGTGGGAGCCCGGGCAGATTTGGGAGTTTTGAACCCAACAGTGCCGGATAATCGGGCGGGACTTTTGATTGCCGTGTTTTTGATTGTGGTGGCGATTTTTGGCAAGTTGGTGACTGGTTGGGCGGTGTTTGGTCAGCCTGGAATCAATCGATTGGCGATCGGAGTTGGGATGATTCCTCGGGGCGAAGTTGGGTTAGTTTTTGCCGGTATCGGTTCGGCTAGCGGGGCTTTGGATAAGCCGCTGGAGGTTTCGATTATTATTATGGTGATTCTGACGACATTTTTAGCGCCGCCTTTTCTGCGGATTGCCTTTGGCGATACGGTAGAGCCTCCTGCTAGCGGGGAACTTTCTAGCGAGAAAATCGTTTGATTAGCGGGTGATATTAAGTCTGTTTTGAGGTGGTTGGGGGCGATCGGCTGGTTTTGAATCAGAAAGGGCGATCGTCTCCATTGCTACTCATTCGCCTCCCGGTTCTCAAAGAAATGGGTCTAATTGCGATCGCGGTTATTTACCAACGAGTGCTACAGAACCGTTTTGCAAAACAGGAATTTCAATTAGGAACTCTGTTCCTTGATGGGGTTGAGAAAAGCACTGGAGGAAGCCACCGTGCTTGTCAACTACAATTTGATAGCTGATGGATAGCCCTAATCCAGTTCCTTTACCAGTTGGTTTTGTAGTGAAAAAGGGATTGAACACCTGTTGTCTAACAGTTTCCGTCATTCCAGGCCCATTGTCTTGAATTTGAATCACCACGTTTTTACAATGACCGGGCCCAGTTTCGTTTGTGACTAGCTTAGTCCGAATAGTGATGCGACTGGGATGCTTTTGGATGTCTTTTGGAGAACGCTGATTGTCGTAGTTTTCTAAAGCATCGATCGCATTTGCCAGAATATTCATAAAGACTTGGTTCAACTGTCCGGCATAGCACTCTACCAGCGGTAAGTCGCCGTACTCTTTGACAATTTCAATAGCAGGATGAGCCGGATTTGCCTTCAGTCGATTTTGCAAAATCATCAATGTGCTGTCAATTCCCTCGTGGATATCAACTGGCTTCATTTCTGCCTCATCCAGCCGCGAGAAGTTTCGCAGCGACAGGACAATTTGACGAATGCGATCGGCTCCTACCTTCATTGAAGTCAGGATTTTGGGCAAATCTTCACTAATGAAGTCTAGCTCGAACTCTTCAATTTTTTCCTGAATTTGGGGATTAGTTGGATAGGTTTGCTGGTAAAGCTGAATCAACTTTAGTAAATTTTGCGTGTAGTCCGCAGTATGGCTCAGGTTGCCATAGATAAAGTTGACTGGATTATTAATTTCGTGAGCAACACCGGCAACCAATTGCCCCAAACCCGACATTTTCTCTGCCTGAATAAGCTGTGCCTGAGTTTGCTGTAAGGTTTTCAGTGCAACCTCAGCTTCCTCTTTTGCTTGCCTTAAAGCAGCTTCGGCTTGCTTGCGTTCAGTAATATCCAGTGCCAAGGATGCAACTCCCACAATATTTTCAGCATCCCCTACTAAAGGCGTATTGAACCATTCGCAAATAATGATTTTGCCGTTTTTTGTAATATTTTCGTTGACGCTGTACATTCCTTCGCTCTGCATCAACAACTCGCTCATAATTTGATCGACCATCTTTCGGGCAGATGCAGGCACTATTAATTCTGCGGGATGGTGTCCGATCGCCTCTGTAGCCGTGTAACCAAAAATCTTCGCTGCCGCTGGATTCCAGGTAGTGACTTTAAAGTTTAAATCCCATTCCACAACTGCCAGTGAAGTTTTGCGGAATATAAAAGATAGCCGCTGCTCCGACGCTTTGAGTTCTTCTTCTACCTGTTTTCGTTGAGTAATGTCAATCCCTGTTTTGATGATGTACTCAATTTCACCCTGATTATCTACTAAAGCAGTATCTGACCAAGCAATCAGTCTGAGTTGTTGATCTTTGCTCAACCAACTGCCTTCATATTGCTGGGGAAAATTACCAGCTTTTAAAGACTCAAAAGTAGTTTTGGCAAGTCCTGCTAAGTCTGAGTTCGGAAACAAATCCCAAAAGTAGCACCCCTTTACTTCACTAAACGAGTAATCAGTCATTTGTTCGCAAGCTCGGTTAAAGCGAACGATTTGTCCCTTCGGGTCGAGCACAACTACCACGGCACCTGCAATTTCAAGAATGGCTGAAACGAAATTCCGTTCTACTTCAACTGCTGTAATCAGTTCCTCTAACTGGGTTGCCATATTGTTAAAGGCGATCGCCAATTTCCCCAGTTCGTTTTGGCTGTCGATGTTGACCCGCGTCTCTAATTCCCCCGCACTGAGTTCAGTAGCTGCCGTAGTTAAGCGCTGTAGCGGCACCACAATTTGCCGAATAAATAGATACCCAATGCCAACAGCCACGAGCGTCACCACCGCCAATGAGCCTCCCATAACTGAGAGCATCTGGTAAACAGGAGCATAGGCCTCAGCCGTTGGCAATTCTACAACCACATTCCAATTCACGCTCCGAACTAAGGCACTGGCTCCCAATACTTCTACCTGCTTTAGACCCTGATAAACGTTAAGGCGCTTAGTATCTTCGGATGCTTTCAAGAATTGAAAAAAGGGACGCTTAGAAATATCTTCAAGTTGAAACGTTTCTGGCTTACGAGCCTTTTGAGCAATGAGAAAATTACGCTCATCAACTACATAGACATAACCCGTCTTGCCCACCTCCGTTTGGGAAACAATAAACCAGAGAAAGTTGAGATTTACCTGTGCTAATAGCACCCCATCCACCTCATCTCGCTCATTCCGAATTGGAACCGCCAGAATGGTGGTTGGTTGGTGGGTTTGAGGATTAATTTCTACAGGACTGACATAATCTTCCTGTTGTTTAAAGGCACGAATAAACAGTGGCGAATTGGCTGGATTTTCTAACTTGAACGGTTGGTAGGGTGAAACTGACGCGACAACTTGTCCCTTCCGGTTCAAAATGGCAACGGCTTCATAAGCATCATTATGACGAGTCAACCCTTCCAACAGGCTCTGCTGCGCTTGTGGTTGAAAGTTTGTGAGTCCTTTGACCCTAGCTAAATAGCTCAGTTTTTGTTTCAAGTCATCTAGATAATCATCAATCTGCCCTGCTGCTGTCTGACTGCGCTCTTGTTGGAGCGATCGCGATTGCTGGATCTGCGCCTGAAAGCTGAGGTAGATCAGCCAGCCACCAGTGGGCAGTAAGCTCAGGAGAACCAAAAATATCAAACCATAGCGGAGCTGATTTGCAATAGAAAAAAAGCGTTGCCAGGGATGATAACGGCAGCTTCTGGCAATCGGCAGAACGCGCTCGTTGCGTTCGTTGCGTTGATTTTTCATCGGACTTAGGACAAATAATGGTAAATCAATTAATGGGCAAACTAAGGAGAAACATCGATTTTGCCAGTCGTCACAGCTTCTCGGATTATCTTAAAATTGTCCTCTTCCTGAGACGTGAGACTACCACGGAAAGGGGCAAAGTCATAGATTTTTTCCTTGAGGCCAAACTTGTAAAGTTTTCCTTCCCAGCGACCTTGCTGGGTTAACACTGCCACATTTAGCACCAGATGGGGAATGTCCTGCAGAACGCTAGTTAGGACTTTGCCGGGAGCCACTTCGTACTGATCCTTTGTCCTACCAATCACAAAGACTCCTGGCTTTTGCGAAACGGCTTTTAGGGCGGCTAACCCTGCCTCACCTGCGTTGAATGCCAAAATATCTACTCCAGAAGCAACCATATCCGTTGCGACTTTGATGGCTTTGTCCGTATCAACCCAAGAGTTGAGAAAAGCCGTCGAGGCTTGAACAGAGGGATTCGTTGCTTTCACTCCCCGCCTAAACAAGGCTTCTTCTTCTTTGTAAACCGGATAAGCTTCACCCGCAATATAGCCAACTTTATGGCTTTTGGTCTTCATGGCAGCCAAAGCGCCTGTGAGGTAGCCCACCTCACCCGATCGAAAAGCAACAGCCCCCAAATTTCTGTTATTCCCTGGATGCGTTGTAATCAGGGCAAATTTTGTTCGCGGAAATTCTTTAGCGACCTTTTCGGCAGTTGTGGAATAGGCACCACTGGCTGCAATTACCAGGTTATAGCCTGACTGGGCATATTTGCGAATGATCGGTTCACTATTTTCACCGTCAAGACTATCAGTAACGTCTACCTGAGCGTTAAATTTATCTCTGATGAGATTCAATCCTTCAAAGCAAGCTTGATCCCAACTTTGGTTGTCTTTGGAGCCTGTGGTGAGCATTGCCACTCTAAAGCTGCTGGAGGTACTTGCTTCAGAGGAAGAGTCTATCTTCGGAGTCGATCGACTGCACGCGATCGCAAGAAATAGAGCTAGAGCCGCCAGAGTCATTTGTTTCAAGAGAGATTGAATTTGCATAATAGCTTTTCTCAGCAATATTACTTTTTTTTCCGCCGACAAATTTGTTGAAGGATATCTCAACAATCTTCACAACTCTTACTCTCGCTCGCATTTAATGACTCTGACAGATTCAGCGTAACACTCATTTAAGCTCAAAAACAAGGACACGGCACTGCCGTGTCCTTACAACTCTAAGGATCGAAAACTTAATAAATTAAGCACCTCCTACAGTCTTCTCTCCTGTAACTTGCGATATCAAAGGAGGCTCTTCCTCGCCTATCTGCATTACCAGGCTCTTCCTGGTAACGAGCAAAGCTTACAACTCTAACTGCAAATTAACTCTATTTGCGATTACTTAACAAACAGCATTTCTTGATAAGTAGGCAGCGGCCACAAATCATCAGCCACTTCAGCTTCCAAAGCATCAGCATACTCGCGAACCTCATCCATCAAAGGGCGAATTGTTTGCGAAGCGTACTGCATATGCTCGTCTGTTGTAGCAAAATCGTGCTTGCTCAAAGCATCACTCAACTTGCTCGCGGTATCCATCATTGACTTAACCAGAGCAGCTACTTTTTCAGCAGTTGCCTTTTCCAATTCAATGCCAATTTCTTTCAACTTATAAATCGTGTTAGAAAGATCGGACAAATAGCTCACCGCTGCCGGATAAATCAGAGTTTTTGTCATGCTCAGTACAAGTTTTGCTTCGACTTCTATTGCCAGCAAATACTGCTCTGCATACACATCATAACGGCTTTCTAGTTCAACCGGAGTTAGAACACCTGTCTTTTCAAACAAGTCCTCAACGTATCCTTCCTTCAACGCCGACAAAGCATCTGCCGTAGTCCGCAAGTTGGCTAAACCCCGTTCTTCAACAGCCATTTTGTGCCATTTTTCTGAATAGCCGTTACCGCCAAATATCACTGCGCCGTGGTCGTCCATCACTTCTTTCAGAAGTGTTTGGATGGCAGCATTCAGTTCAGTTCCGTTAGCCAAATCGCTTTCTAATTTGTTAGCAACCCAGTCCAAAGAATCTGCAAGAATAGTATTCATTGCCACCAGCGGGCCGGAAACAGATTGACCGGAACCTACTGCACGGAATTCAAAGCGGTTTCCTGTAAAGGCAAAGGGCGAAGTCCGGTTTCTGTCGCCGGCATCCTTCATGAAAGTAGGCAGTGTTTCTACGCCTAAATTCATGATGCCTCGACATTGAGAACCCTTAACTCCTCCCTTGCTAATTTGCTCGAAGATATCTTCTAATTGCGAACCCAAATAGACGGAAATAATTGCTGGTGGAGCTTCGTTGGCACCCAAACGGTGGTCGTTGCTGGCAGTTGCAACTACGGCGCGCAACAAGGGGCCGTATTTGTGAACGCCGCGAATCACAGCGCCGCAGAATACTAGGAATTGTATGTTAGAGTGCGGTGTATCGCCGGGGTCTAATAAGTTGCCTTGGGTGGCGTTACCGACTGACCAGTTAACGTGTTTGCCGGAACCGTTGATTCCCGCGAAGGGCTTCTCGTGCAGCAAGCACATAAAACCATGTTTCTTCGCTGTGTTGCGGAGAATTGTCATGGTTAATTGTTGGTGGTCGCTGGCGACGTTTGCTGCTTCAAAAACTGGTGCAATTTCAAACTGACCGGGTGCTACTTCGTTGTGGCGGGTTTTGGCCGGAATTCCCAGGCGGTACATTCTTTCTTCTACTTCTTGCATGAAGACTTGAACGCGCTCTGGGATGGCTCCAAAATAGTGGTCGTCAAATTGCTGACCTTTGGCGGGAGCTTTGCCAAAGAGGGTGCGCCCTGCTAGCAGCAAGTCTGGGCGGCTGTGGCCGAAGTTGGAATCTATGAGAAAGTATTCTTGTTCGCAACCGCAACTGGAATTTACGGGTGCAACTTCGGTGTTTCCTAACAGTTTTAAGACTCTGGTTGCTGCTTTGTTCATGGCGCTAATGGAGCGCAAAAGCGGGGTTTTCTTGTCTAGGGCTTCACCTGTCCAAGAGATGAAAACAGTGGGAATGCACAAAGTCATGCCGTTGTCTGTTTCCATGACATAGGCGGGGCTGGTGACATCCCAGGCTGTGTATCCGCGAGCGGCGTCGGTGGAGCGAATGCCGCCGTTGGGAAAAGAGGAACCGTCGGGTTCGCCTTGTACTAAAAGTTTACCTGCAAATTCTGAGATGACGGAACCGTCGCTTTGGAGTGAGATGAAACCGTCGTGTTTTTCGGCGGTGCTGTTGGTTAGCGGGAAGAATACGTGGGCGTAGTACAGGGCTCCTTTGGAAATAGCCCAATCTTTCATTGCTACTGCAATTACATCAGCTACGGAAGGATCGAGGGTTTGCCCGGTTTGAATGGTGTTTTTTACTGATTTGAAAATATTTTTGGGCAGTCTTGCTTGCATTTGGCTCAGACTAAAAACGTCTGTTGCCCACATATCTTCTAACCGCTTGAGAGGCTTGGGTGGGGTCAGTTGGCGGTTGACGATTTGAGAAATTGCTTGAACGCGCGATTGGTTTCCACTCATGGTTATTTTTATTGGGATTAGGGGAGCAGTAGTTGTGAAAAATAGTGGTTAGGGCAAGTCTAACCGTTGATGAATCTGTTAGATTTACTAACGTTTTTAGTCAAGGCTAACTTTTTGGAGAATGCCTTTTTTGGCAGGATATGAAGAATTGGATGAGCGAGGCGCAATAACTTCGCTTTCTGTGTTGCTGAGAATCCAGTGTTCGATAGATGCGGTGGGATTTCAGTTTTTAGCAATAAAATAGATGACAAGAGGCTGTACTAACTTTAGTTAACATCATAGATGTGGTCGCTGCACAGATTTAGTAGCTCATTTTAACCCTGGTAAGCTCAAAAACTTTGTGCTAGTCAATTCCGATTAATTCTGGTCAAAACTACTTATGGTTTTTAACGGTTCAACGATAAATCGCAGCCCAGCAAACAACGCACTCGTTTATTGTTTTGGGGAATTATGGAGACTACACAACCTACACTTGGAGAGTGTAAGCAATCATTAACTTAATTAATGTAGCACAGGCTACAGAATGTTACTTTTTTTTGCGGAATGGTCGATCGCCCGATCGCGCGTAACCGCAAAAGTTGAGTTTGACAGGAGGCCCGCGGCTGAAACGGCAGGCGATCGCAGCAATTGTAGGGTGCGCCAGTAGTGGGTTATTCGGATTATTGAGAGTTGAAATTTGAGAACCGCTATAGCTGATCTGATGTCGGTTGAATTGCGGGCGATCGAACTTTGTCGCGCCGTGCGGGCGGGTTTATAGATATTGTGGGTTTGAGTCATCAATTTTTGGTTAACCAGCCCCTACAATTATTGTGGCTAATTTACGGCAGGTATCAGCGATCGAATAAACCTTATACCATTTTTCTAAAGATGTGCTATAGATGAAGTCTTAGCCCCCCCTTAGTAA
>NZ_JADEWT010000080.1 GCF_015207505.1 Tychonema sp. LEGE 06208 | reverse complement strand
TCTAAGATGTCTGTGGGGCGGGCGGGATTGGGCGATCGCGCTGGTTTAAGGATGCGGTAGCGATCGGCAATTAACAAATCCGTGCGGCAAGCCTGACAATTTTGAGCAGCAGCAGGATTTTCGCGTTGTTCGCATTGAGGATTGATGCAGTAAATCATCTGTCTTGATACGTCCAGGACTGACGGATTTAACGAATTGATTCAATTATTAGCATAAAACCCAGCAGTTCTGACCTTACTACTGGGTTTCTATTTACCGCCCATTTGCACACGCTATCACATTTAAGTCAAGGATTTAAGATTAATAGCATCGCGCTCTACCGATTGAGCTACCCCCCTGCGTTTGGTAGAGGGGGCTGGATATGAGCCAGCAACCTCGATGATGTGATTTTCCTGACATTCGTTTTAGCGATCGGCGGAGAATGCTGAGTTTAGAGTAATAACTTGCTGTTGAATTTGTACGCAATGCTGCCTCTGCCAATTGGGCTACTTCGCTATTGAACGAAGACAGGAGTCGAACCTGCACTGTCACATTTGTACGGTTTAAGTTGAAGTTTTAGATTGAAATTGTACTCGGTTTATATCTTAAACTATAACCATCAAAAAAGCAAGCAATTAGCGGAAAATAAACTGAAAAATTCGCTCTCCCACTCTCTGTTCCTCAACTTCAGAATTGTTAGCTTCTTCGCGGGCGAACATAACAGCTTGCTGCAAGATTTCCACCCTTTGCAGCAACTCATTGATCCGCCGTGCTGGCAAAGCTCCCGAAAACTTGACAGTCCGCCAATAGCCGATCGTAATATCTTCGTAATAAACATCGACTTGCGCCGGATGGTGTTCCGTAGCTTCAGCTTTAACGTGATTGCGCGGAGTTTTAAAAGTCTTGAGAGTTTGCACAGGTTCTGTGGCCCAGCAGTCGGCCGAAGCATCGAAAGTCCAAGTCTCGGAAGCATCTAAGACTGGAAGTTTTTTGATGAATGCTTGCAAATCTGCTAATTGTTTTTCAATGAATAGCAAATAGCTGACTGGAACTTGACTCAAAAGCACATTTCCGTCTACAGTCACGTCCGCGCGAGCGCTACAATTTGTCCAATCTTTGGTTGCGGTTACGTCAAAGAGTTTGGTCAAAACTTCAGTTGTTTTGCGGATAATCTCTTCGGCTTTGACTTCCACTTTTTTGGACTCTGGCGGCAGTTGTTCGCCTTCTTCGTCTTTGGGACGGTAAGTGCGGGAGATTCCAGAAAGCAAAGCTGGCTTCTGGAGGGCTTTTTGGGCTTCTGCTAGTTCTTGGGCGGAGCGGCTTTTGATGCCTTTTTCGATCGCAATAATCTGATTTAAGCGTGCCATTGTTCGATTTTATTGATGCTGAACTCACATCAAGTCCGGTGGATTTTGATAATCAAATTGTTTGTCCTGTGGCTTTTAGGGCTTTGAGGACTTCAGTCTTCAGTACAAACCTCGCGATCGTTCTTTAACCAGACTCGATCAACTTGTAGTATTACATAATTCAATATAAATTACAAGCTTTTTTTGTAGGCGCGGTGCCAAGAGCTCCTGCCGCTACCCGTGCCCAGCAATTTATCTCTCAAAAACTCGGCAAAATCTCTAGCGTCGCTGCCAAACTGTAGCAAATATCACTCTTTGTCAGCGCTCCAACTACCTCTTGAGATAGATGTGCAAATACCTCCTGAAGAGTGTTGCCATATCGAGAAACATTTCTTAACATATAGATAACAAAGGGAATCCGAGGAGACACCAAAAATCCTTAAGCCCTTGGGGTGCCCGGTTAATCAGACTTTTCGCAAACAAGGGCTAAATTAATGAACAAGCAGCAAAACTCCGAAGTTTCAGCATTTTTGCCCATGCTCCAAAAAGGCATTTGGCTGTTTGGGATTCTCTCTTGGATATTCGGGCTGACAGATAGAACTATTGCACTCTTATCTGACGGATATTTGTCGGCGGTTGATATTGTCCAGCTATTTACAGCTTCATTCTTCTTCGTTAGTTGGCTGTTTTTAAGCCCGTTTCTGAGTTTTAAGTCCCAGAGTCAGCGGCAGGTAGAAGACATTCAGCCGAAGGTAGAAGCATCTCCCTAGTTTTTTAAGTTGTAATGTTAGTTTCTGGAGCGATGTTTGTTTCTTGTGGAGCAAAGCGGGCCGGCCAAATGCGATCGCAAAAAAACAAAGTTCCCGCAGTCACGCACAGCGGAATGGCCAACAGATTCAACAGCGGAATGCTCACCAAACCCAAACACACTAAACCAAAACTCCCGCTAGCCGGCAAACTCGCCCAAATTATTTCTAACTTCTCCTGAAAAGGCCGCCTCCGCCTCTCCAAAGGTGCATCTAAAAAATCTAAACAGACAATCGTCGCGCCCAAAGCTACGCCGCCCAAAGTGCTAAGAATAGAGCCGACACCAGGGATAAAATTTAGCAGCAGCAGGGGTATACCAACGCTCAACAAAATTTGTAGTTTTCGCAGTTCAAAGGCGATCGCCCTTTGAATATCCCCAAAAACACTAGCCAAATTCATTGGGGCTTCTGCGGGCAATTGACCGTTCCGCAGCAGTTCCAATTGTTCGGAAAGTTTGCCGTACCAGGGCGAACCTAAAATCACGCCAAACTGCACTAACAAAAATCCGATGATTAGCAAAAGTCCTGACACTAGGAGTACGCGCAGCAGCCAGCCGAAAGCAACTGTCAACCCGCCCAAAAAGCTCAGCCAAGCTGGCAAATTCGCAATTAAATCATTAAATCGGAGGGATAAATCGGCTACTAAAACGTCTATGCCTGCCAAACTGGGAAATAGCAAGCTTAAATAAAGTCCGGTACCAATTAGAAAATTTAGTAAGACGGGAACTAATACATAACTCCACAGCTTGGGAGTTTGCCAAATCAGCGTGAAAGCTCGAAAAGGATAGGTGAAACCTGCCAGGAGTCGAATTGGTGCAGTAATGGCGCTGCGGGCGGGATTTGAATTGAGCTGTTTTGACATATTAGGGGTGAGAGCGTCATTTTCTATTATTATTGCCTATGAGGATTTATTGCAGGTTGCCCAAAAGTGAAGCTTTTTATTTACCATACCCCGGAACTTACGCCAGCGGACAAAATGCCGGCTTGCGCGATCGCAGTTGATGTGCTGCGGGCGACTACGACAATGGCGACGGCCCTGAATAATGGGGCGGAAGCTGTCCAAGTTTTCAGCGACTTAGATAAGCTGATGGCAGAGAGCGAAAAATGGCCTGCAGACAAGCGGATTCGGGCTGGAGAGCGTGGCGGAGGCAAAGTTGACGGTTTTGACATGGGGAATTCTCCGCTGGACTGCGCGCGAGAAAAGGTGAGTGGGAAGCGCATTTTTATCAGTACAACTAACGGTACTCGGGCTTTGCAACGAGTGCAAGCTGCTGCAACTGTGCTGACGGCGGCTTTGATTAACCGCAAATCTGTAGTGCAGTTTTTGTTAAGCAAAAAGCCGGAAAGTATTTGGATTGTGGGTTCTGGTTGGGAAGGGAGTTATTCGTTGGAGGATACGGTTTGTGCTGGGGCGATCGCCCAAAGCCTGCTATCAGAAAGCGGTATTCCGGCGATCGATTTTGCTGGTAACGATGAAGTATTTGCGGCGATCGCTCTTTATTGGCAGTGGCAAGATCGGCTGCACGAATTGTTGGAAAAAGCCAGTCACGGCCAGCGCCTGTTGCGTATGGGCGTGATTGAAGATTTAAAATATTGCGCGCAATTGGATACTTTAGATGTGCTTCCCATGCAGCGAGAACCGGGTGTTTTGGTGAAGTCTGATTTTAAAATTTCTTAGGCTAATTTCAGGTTTCCATCTTGGGAAAAAACTAGGAATTAATTTTTTTTGAGTGCAGTATTAGTAGGGTGTGCCCTTATAGAACCTTACTTGAAAAACGACGATAAAATAGGTTTGTAGTGCGGACTTCAGTCCGCTTTCATATTGCGGACTAAAGTCCGTAATACAAACCGGGACTTGCATTCCCAACGATCGAACAACGGAAATTATACTAAATCCGGGTTTGTCATCCCATTTTTGTTATTGTTCGCGAACAATGACAAAAATGGCTCGGATACGTGGATTTAGTATTAGTAGTTAGCGAACAAGATTGTTTTTATAGAAAGTTGAATTAAAGATATTCCGTAGCAACATATAGCGGTTTTCAAGCGTGGTAAAGTATGCCCTATGCCCGGTTTGGCCTATGCCCTAATGTATTGGAGGCAATTTAGAATTACCGAACCGCTGAATTAAACACTCGGCAATTCTGGCGGCGGCACCGGGTTCTCCCATGCGGCGCAAGCCATTTTCAGCGATTAACTGCAATCTGTCGGGATCGCGGAACAAAGACTGTACTGCGCCGGCAACTTCGGCGGGATGTTTGACTAAAATTAATGACGGGCCTAACAGGCGACTTTGGGCTTCTGCAAAGGCGGGGGTAAATTGCGGGCCGTTTCCGGGAATGGCGATCGCGGGTTTTCCTAAACCGACAAATTGTTCTGTAGCGGTTCCAGCCATTGCTATTGCTACATCGGCTTCATACAAACAATCGTTAAAACTTTGCTGAGTTAAAATCATCGTGGCGTTTCTCTGCACAAAGGTCAAGGGCAATAGCAAATTAGGAAATTCTTGCCGAATTTCTTGAGGGCTAGAAACGGGAGGCCGCAAAATACTTCCTTCTCGCCGCTGCGTTTTTATTTCGCCGTCTTGTCGCCAGCCGAAAAATTCTAATATAGGTCGCAAAGCTTCTAAGTTTAACTCGGGAGAAATGGCTCCGAAAAATAACAGTTTACGATCGGCAAACAAGGACAAAATTCCGCCTGCAGCCTCTACTATTAGCTGCCAATTAGCATAGGCTTCCGGCGCTCTAGAGCCGGGGAGTAAGGTGATGACGAGCGATCGCTCCTTTTCCCGAAACTCTGCATCAGGGCCGTAAAAACTGGCTGGGTTTTCCGGTTCGAGTCCGTCCATCATGGGATTGCCAAGATTGTAGGCGGAAATTCCCAGCTTTTCTAAAGTCTCGGCGGTTAGCGCATCCCGGACAAAAACGGCGCGACAGCGGTTTCTCGTCATCAACCAGCGCTCCCAAAGGAAATAAACCGATCGCGGCGACGAAATCCAAGCAAACAAGCCGGATTTGCGAGCCAGAGGCCCGTTCTCGTCCCGCAAATAATAGTCGGACTTGGCGGTACCGACAAAAGCATAGGGCGCGCCAGCGAGCCAAGCAAACAGCAGCGGTACGATATCGCCGCAGGCTAAGATCACCGCGTCTTGATTGCCAGACTGTGTTTGCGATCGCACCCAAGCGCGGATCGCTTTAAACTGAGCTACGGTCAACTGCAGCAGGCCGCCTTTGACATCCCGCAAAAATTCCCTTCCATCCATGTAGATAAATCCGCCCGAAGGCATCCGCTGCACCGGGCCGATGATGCGGGCGTTTTCTAGTTGAGCGAAAGCTTGCCCTTCGCCCACTAGCGGAAACACGGCTAATTCTGGGGGGTGCGGGTGCTGTTGCAGTTCCCGCAAGATGCGAAGGGCGATCGCGTCTTCTCCGTGGCCGTTACTGAGGCAAAGTAATTTCAATCCCAACTCTCTCAAAAACTCTACTGTCAACAAATAGCCTAAAACCCCTGCGACTTCAGTCTAGCGATGAAAGGCTACTTTACAGGTTATTTTACCAGAAAACTCTTATTTTAAATAGCATAAAATACCGTAAAATTGACCCAGATCGGCGCGACTCAAAATTTATGTTGAGGACTTTCTTTCTCACTACAAACACATTTTATGTCAGGTAATTGAGCCGATACTATTAGATACCAAACCATGCTTAAATATCTTGATTGTTGATTTGACATCAAATCCTCTCTTCATCGAAATAGTAAATTAACAGTTAACAGTTAACAGTTAACTGTTAACATCATGTATGAGTGCAACCAGAATTGATTTAATTTGGCGCGGACATCATTTGCTTGGTAACGGTTTAAATCCCCAAACCCGAAAAACCGACGAGCTACTGCCCCTCGATATACTGCTTTAAAATCCTCCGAATTTGTTTGAGCTGAAATCCCTTAGCAAGTTGGCGTAAGTTCGTGACAAACGGCACTAATCTTGGTTCCAGAATTTCCAGATTAGCCGTTTCCTGAAAAAAATCTTCAATGTCGCCCATAGCTGCGAGTTTCAAAAGTTTTGCTACCGACTCAGAAGCAGCAGATAACAGAGCAGAATAAACAGGAAAATTAGATACTGGTGACAAACTGGAAGTTTTGCGCTTTTTGTTTCCCGAAGATGCTTCGTAAATCCATTCTAGTCCCAAATGAACGCGCAACTGTTCCAAAAAGTGATTTGCTTCGATCGGCTTGGGAAGAAAATCATCGCACCGGGAGAGGATGAGCTCTTGCTGCACAGACTCGAAAACGCTAGCTGACATAGCGATTAATATCACATCTTTTAATTCCGGCAACTGCCGCAGTCTGCTTGCAGTTTCTAAGCCATCCATTACAGGCATCCGCAAGTCCATTAAAATCAGATCCGGGTGAAATTCAACTGCTTTGTAGAGGCATTCTTGAGCGTTCCCGGCCTCTGCAATTTCAAACCCCAAACGCCCCAGCAGCCTGCACAACAAATCGCGATTTAGTTGATTTTCTTCCAGAATTAGCACTTTCCGTTTGTTACCGACAAAACCGACAAGCCAGTGTTTGTCACGCAAAGGAGACACTTCTAAGTACCGTTTGGCTGCAGGCAATTCTACATCCAGCCAGAAAGTGCTGCCTTTTCCCAAAATGCTGTTGACGCGAATTTCGCTGCCCATCAGTTTCGCTAATTTCTGGCTGATTGAGAGCCCTAAACCCGTGCCTTCAACAAAGGTATTTCCTCCTACTTGGTGGAATGGCAAAAATATTTCTTCTAATTTATCTTGCTCTATTCCAGTCCCGGTATCCTCTATTTGAAAGCGAATTTTTAAAGCGTGTTGGGCTGCAATTGCATTATGGGCGAAACGCAGATAATTTTCTTTCAGTTCCGAACTCAAAATCGAGAAATCGTAATTTTCTTCTCTGCCTCTATTCCAAGCTTCTGTGCCGACATAGCCGACTTTTAAAGTTACTCCGCCGCTGTTAGTAAATTTTACGGCATTGCTGAGTAAGTTGATCAAAATTTGACGCAATCTTTTTCTGTCGATACTGACGCAGCTAGGCAGGGGAGATACTTGTTCGTAATTGAATAAAATTGCTTTTTGAGATGCCCGCATCTGAAACAGATCGGCAATATTTTTGGTAAAATTTAGAAAATTTAACTCTTCTGGGTAGAGTTTCATTTTTCTAGCTTCTATTTTGGAAAGGTCTAAAACATCGTCGATTAACATCAGCAAGTGTTCGCCGCACTGTTGAATGTTGGTGAGACTTTCTTGGTGATCTGAGCTTAAGTCTTTGTCGGTTTTTAGGATTTGAGCGTAACCTAAAACTCCGTTTAAAGGCGTGCGGAGTTCGTGGCTCATGTTAGCGAGAAATTCGCTTTTGGCGCGGTTGGCGGTTTCTGCGGCTAATGCTGCTTGTTGGAGGGCGGCTTCTGCTTGTTTGCGATCGGCAATTTCGGTTTGTGCTTGTTGAAATAGTGTCGATTGCTGGATCGCGATCGCCAATTGCACGCACAGTTGTCGCAGCGCTTCTATTTCTGAGGGTTCCCAGGAACGGGGGCCGCTGCAATCCTGGGCGATCAGCAGTCCCCAAAGCTTATTTTCAGCGGTGGGTTGGCTATGGGAAATGCTTTCTCGTGCTTGTAAAATCGGTACTATTAAGTTAGCTTTTACTTCAAATCCTTCGAGAAATTTCATGTGGCATTCTGTCAGATTTTCTCGGTAAATATCTTCCATCGATCTAATATAGCCTTGCTGATAAACCTCAACAAATCTCTCTTTAAAACAGCCGTCAATATTGTTAAAGTTTTGCAGCGAAATTATATTATTTGCCACGGATTCCACAACGACACAACCGCTCCAGTCGGGATTAAAACGGTAAATAACTGTGCGGTCTATTTGCAAGAATTGTCGTACTTGTTCGACAGCAGCGGTGAGAATTTCTTCTAAATTGAGGGAGGAGCGAATGCGATCGAGCATGGCAACTACCAGTCTTTCTCGCCTTAATTGTTGCAGCAGCGCCATCTCGGCTTTTTTGCGTTCAGTGATGTCGGTAATTACTCCCACTAACCCGATTAAATTTCCAGTTTCATCTTTAATGCAGTCGGCGCGAAATAAAGTTGTCAGCGGTTCGTTGCTTTTAGTTTTGATTTTGACTTCGCCTTGCCAAGATTTGCCTTTACGGATCGTTTTAAACATCTCTAGCAACACTTGATTTTGGGAGTATATTGCTGTTGCTCCGCCGGCGGCGTTCAGTTCTTCTGCTGTGTAGCCGTACCGGTGAATAAAGGCTTGATTGTGGTAGATCGATCGCCCTCTCAAGTCAGCAATGCAGATCGCGTCGCTGGTGCTTTCTACGGCTTGAGTCACCCGCAGCAGGTTTAATTCGGCTTGTTTGCGATCGGTAATATCTGTAATAGTGCCGATATAGCCTTTAATGTCTTGCTGTTCTCCGATTTCTGCGATCGCCTGACCGATCGCCCAAACTACACGACCGTCTGGATGCTGAAAGCGGTATTCTGATTTAAAAGGAATTTTGTCAATAATTGCTCGATACCATTCATTTTTCACCCGTTCCGCATCATCGGGATGAATGGCATTCATCCAGCCAGTTTCTGCTGCCAATTCTGCCTTTAATCCCGTGATTTTGCTCCACCGCTGATTCACATAAAGGCAATTGCCAAACGCATCGCTGTGAAATATGCAAACTGGCGATGCTTCTGCCAAAGTTTGATAGCGACGCTGGCTCGATCGCAGTGCAGATTCTACCTGTTTTCTATTAGTAATATCGCGGACAATCGAAATTATTTCGCCGCCTGCCAGCATTGTCAGCGACAATTCTTGAGGGAACTTAGTACCGTCGTGGCGCTGACCAGTCGCTTCTATATTGCAGTACCCTTTTTCGAGGAAACTCGGCATTACTTCACGTTCAAGATATTGAATTTCGGCGGGGCTGTAGAGCAGTTGCCATGTCTTCCCGTGCAGTTCGCTAGCGCTAGTCAAGCCGTACATTTTCAGATAAGCGTCGTTTGAATAAATACATTCTTTGCGATCGTTAAAAATAGCAATACCGTCATAAGCAGCGCCCATAGCTACTGCTTGCCGCTGAAGTTCCGACTCAGCTTGTTTGCGAGAAGTAATGTCGTGACCGACTGAGTAGATTAAACCTTCTTCGCTAAAAGGCGATGCCGTCCACAGCAGGCATTTGTAAGAACCGTCTTTGCAGATATAGCGGTTTTCAAAGGAGATACTGGAGATACCGGCGATTAGTTTTAGCCCTTCGGCTGCGGTGGCTTTTCGATCGTCAGGATGAACAAATTCGATCATTGGCTTGGCAAAAAAATCAGCACTATCGTAGCCTAGAACCGTTGACCAAGCTGGGTTTAAACGTTTAAAATAGCCGTCGAAACCGATAATGCAAAGCAAGTCTAAGGAAATCGTAAAAAAGCGATCGCGCTCTGCTTGTGCCTGCTTTAACTCAGTAATATCGATCACTAAACCGTCCCAGAGAATATCGCCTTCGCTCCTAGATTTGCTCTCATTATTGAGCCTTTCCGGTCTCGCGGCTCCTTGCAGCCACTTAACTTTTCCTGATGGCATAATCTGTCGCCACTGCTGCTGCCAAGGTTCCAGCGTAGCGGCTGAAACTGCTATAGATGTTTCTAAATCCAAGCGATCCTGTGGATGAAAACCGGAGAAAATTATTTCTGCATTTTGCTCTATTACTTCTGCCTCTAATTCGTACAGTTCGCGACTACCTGAAGAAACATAGGGGAAAGACATTTCTCCAGTTACTGACCTTCGGAATTGATAAATTACTCCCGGCAGGTTGGCCACCAGTTTTTGAAATCTAAATTCGCTTTGCTCCAATGCTATTTGCTGCCTTCTGTATTCGGTAAAATCTCTAATTGTACCAACTATTACTTTACTGCCGTCTGCTTTTTTAAAAACGCTTTTTTTGGTAGAAATAATCCGTTCTTGGCCTGCGGTGTCTGTGAGATTTTCTTCATTTTCTAAACAAATTTCCCCAGTCAATACTTCTTCATCTTTGAGCCAAAAAACATCCGCTTCTGATTTGGGAAAAAAATCATAGTCTGATTTCCCGATCAGTTCTTGTCGCGATTTGCCGAGCAACTGACAAAAAGCATCATTTAATATAATCCAGCGGTGCTGCTGGTCTTTGACAAAAATTGGGTCTGGCGTAGCATTTATGGTATGGTTTAAAAATTCTTCTGACGCTTTCAATTTGGCTTCATAGCGGTAGCGATCGCTCACGTCCAACACTACTTTAATCATCCGGTCGATCGAGCCATCTCGGCCGCGGATGCAGCGCAGCGAAATTCGCGTGTGAACTAGGTCGCCGTCTTTTTTGAACCATCTTTTATCACAGATGTAACCGTCGCTCGTACCTGCTAAAATCTGAGATAATTGTTCTATGTTAGTGCTTAAATCATCTGGATGAGCCAACTCGATCCAGTTTTTTTGCAAAAGTTCTTCGCGCTCGTAGCCCAGCAAATTGCA
The DNA here is from genome assembly GCF_015207505.1 of Tychonema sp. LEGE 06208. Classification (GTDB taxonomy): domain Bacteria; phylum Cyanobacteriota; class Cyanobacteriia; order Cyanobacteriales; family Microcoleaceae; genus Microcoleus. The sequence continues at coordinate 18,521 of NZ_JADEWT010000080.1, read as the reverse complement.
CAGCGCATCGTTAACTTCTATCCAATTGCAATTTTCACCCATTGCGGGGTCAAGAATTGGAGCGATAATAGCAATTCCGATCAAAGAATTTTCCACCACCGAGCGATATTTTTCTTCGCTTTTTCGTAAAGCATCTTGACTGTTCTGCCGTTCTATGGCGTAACGGAGCGATCGAATTAACAGTTCGCCATCGATTTTTCTTTTGACTAAATAATCCTGTACGCCCGCCGAAATTAACCGCAGGGCAAGCTCTTCGTCGTTTTGGGCCGTCAAAACTACGATCGGCACATTTACCCCGTACTCTTGCACCCGAGCCACCGTCTCGATTCCCAGACTGTCAGGCAGTGAAAGGTCTAATAAAATTATGTCAAAAGTTTCTTGACTCAATCGCTGCAGCGCTTCGCTGAGACGCTCTACTTTCGTCAGCAATATCTGCTGCCGGTCGCTCATTCCTGACAGCAAATCTTCAATAAGCTCAGCTTCCTGAGAGTTGTCTTCTACCAACAAAACTTTAAAGGAGGTAGGAGGCACAGCTAAGTTAAAAACTGCTTTCATAATATTTATTAATCAAAAATTTGTCAAGCTAACTTGGATTTGATCTTTTATTGCCAGGGCAGTTATTGAATTCCACCTACAGATACATTAGCAGTCAGTCGATTTGCGATTGGAGCATTGAAGATTTTAGATTTACTTGCAGCAGATGAATCCGCGAACTTGAACTTGAATCTCAATGTTGGGGCGTTCCACAACTTAAGTCGGGCGCTTGTATCTGTTTTTGGGCGGTGTGAGATTGTGCTGTAAGCGATCGCTACAAAAAACGTCTTGAAGACTTATAATCATATCACAAAATTACTCCGCTGTCAACGCAAAATATTTTTGATTTCAACCTAAAATTTAACTTATACCTTCTAGTTTCTGCCTTAAAATAGCGGATTCAATTAAGTTTAGCTTGCCTTCTAAGTTTCACATAAATACCTGCATCATGTCTCGATTAAGCAATAGTAAAATGAAAATTTGAACCTTGACTAGGTTCAGACTCCACCCAAATACATCCGCCGTGACGCTGCACAATCTTTTGACAAATTGCTAAACCAATACCTGTACCAGAATATTCTCTTTGAGTGTGCAAGCGCTGGAAAATTTGAAAGATGCGTTCTTGATGCTTCACAGCAATCCCAATTCCATTGTCCGAGACAGAAAATAACCAGTTTTCATCTTGTTGACTAGCAGTAATATGAACCACAGGCGGTGCATCGTGGCGATATTTAATCGCATTGCTAACTAAATTTTGAAAAAGCTGCACGAGCTGAGAAAAATCCCCCATTACCGTTGGTAATTCGCTGTAACTAACAACTGCTTGAGTGTCGCGAATCGCCCCTTGCAGGTTGGCGATTGCTTGCTGGAGTGCGCGATCGCAATCTGTCAGTTCAAAAGGTTTCTGACTCCGGCCAACTCGCGAATATTCCAGCAAATCGTCAATTAAAGTTTGCATTCTCGTGCAGCCCTGAACAATATTGCCGATAAACTTACTAGCTTGGTCATCGAGTTGGTCTTTGTAGCGCTTTTCTAAAAGTTGAGCGTAGCTAGCAATGGTTCCTAAAGGCGCTTGCAAGTCGTGAGAAGCCACATAAGCAAATTGTTCGAGTTCCGCATTTGAGCGCGCCAATTCTTGGTTAGATTTTAATAGAGCAGATTCGGCGCGCTGGCGGTTTGCAATCTCTTTTTGAAGCAACAAATTTTGCTCTTGTAGAGCTTTTTCAACGGCGAGGCGGTGGCTGATTTCTTCTTGTAAAATTTGATTTTTTTCGTAAATATTTTTTTCGACTTCCAAGCGGCTGCTGATTTCTTCTTGAAGCAGCACATTTTGTTGTATTAGCTGTTTTTGTAAATTCCGCAAGGTGAGATGACTTTCGATGCGTGCGAGCACTTCTTCAAACTGAAACGGCTTGCTGATGTAGTCAACTGCTCCCACAGCAAAAGCGTTTACTTTGTCGAATACTTCATCTTTAGCACTGATAAAAATTACGGGAATTTCCCGAGTTTTTTCTTCGGATTTCAGGTGCTGACAGACTTCGTAGCCGTTCATTTCCGGCATCATGATGTCGAGCAAAATCAAATCTGGAGGATTGGAATTGCAGGCTCTGAGAGCCATTTGCCCGTTAATCACGCAGCGGGGCGCGTACCCCCGATGAGTCAACATCGTAGACAACAGGCGCAGGTTTTCTGGCGTATCGTCTACTACTAAAATGTTTCCTAATTGTATCTCTTGTGGGTTATTATTCATTGATTATTTCCTCAGTATAAAGTTATTAGTTATTGGTTATTGGTCATTGGTTATTGGTCATTAGTTATTGGTCATTAGTTATTGGTTATTGGTTATTGGTTATTGGTTATTGGTCATTGGTTATTGGTCATTGGTTATTGGTCATTAGTTATTGGTTATTGGTTATTGGTTATTGGTTATTGGTTATTGGTTATTGGTGATATCGTGTCCGATGGATTGAAAACAATAAGATTGGATCGCACGCGCGATCCCTTTTTGTTGTGGTGAGCGATCAGGCATTAGTCATCAGGCATTAGTCATCAGGAAGAAGGAAGGAAGGAAGAAGGAAGAAGGAAGAAGCAAAAAATAAAAAGAACAGGAAAGCAGGAAGAATTAAGTTTTTAGGAATATTTTCAGTAAGAAATTCCTCACCATCTTGGGGTAGATACACTTGATTTTTTGCTCAGACAAAACAAACGATTTCTTGGTAGAAATATTGGACAAATCAAACGAATAATTCGCTCATAAACCAGTTTTTTAGCCGTTTGCTTTGTGCAATTGCTGTGAGTCTTCGTTTACCAATCTTCAAATCTCCAGCAGCAGAGTCAAAGCGTTATTGTACCAAGTCAATCCTTTATTTAAAACCTTAAATCCAGCTACTTTGCACATAGATTCTAAAGCAGAAGCTGTAGGCAACCACCACCACGGTCCAAAGTCGTTGATGTCAAAAACTGCTTTCTCAATTACTCCAAGAATTGGTGTGCCGTAGGTGTATTGCTGCCAGTAAGCTGCTAATATAGAGCGTTCTGCTTCGCTCAAAGCGGGAATGAAGATTACCCCAGAAGCTGGAATTTCGTAGCGCCCCCGCTCGTTTTCTATAACTTCTTGGGTAATAGCTGAAGTTAAGATTAAATACTGCCCTGTTATTTGACGCAAGCTCATTAAAATTTGCAAAGGGTGGGGGTGATGGTACAAAACTCCTGCACAGTGGACTACACCGTAAGGTTCGCCAATTTCTGCGGGCTGAATCTGAGTTATATCTCGACTGATACAATTATAATTAGCAATATTTAAACTTGCCATACGATCGCGAAAATCTTGCCAAATTTCTTGTGATGCGGGGGTGACATCAATCATTGTTAGAGAAACTGCACCGTATTTGCTTGCTATAGATACTTTTTCGTTGACGGTTCCCCACAAGCCGCCGACTTCTGCAAAAGTCTGATTTTTGACGACTCGGGCAATGTAGCGATCGCGAATATCGTCAATTTCCAACTCTAATAATAAACTGCGATCGCCACTTTGATGTTTTTGATCCAATATTTGCGCTAATTTTGCAGATATTGCTGCATCTTCCGGCCGTATTTCTAATGCCATCAAGTACAAAACAATCGCTGCGTCAAGCCGATCGCCATCAACAAACTTTTGGGCGGTTTCGCAGTAAAATTCTGGAGAGTGCAGCGGTTGCAATTCGTGGTGATAGTAGCTGGTTGCGGAGTCTAAATTTGCTGGAGTTTTTTCGCTCAAAGCGGCGGCTAACTTGGCGTAAATTTTTGGGAGAGAAGGCTCGATTTGTAAGGCGCAAAGGTAAGCGGAAACAGCCTTATTCCAGTCGTGCATTTCAGTCAAAGCATCGCCTAGATTGTAATAAGACCAAGCAAAATTTGGGTTGAGTTCAATGGCACGCTCATAAGCGGTAGCGGCTGCTTTCCACTGCTGGGTTTTCAACAGCGCTTCTCCTAAATTGTGGTAAGTCCAAAAAAAATCTGGATTGAGTTCGATCGCCCGCTGGTAGGCGAAGGTTGCCGCCAACCAATCCTGGAGTTTAACTAAAGTCAAAGCTAAGTTATAATGAGACCAAAAAAAATCGGAATTAAGGGCGATCGCGCTTTCGTAGGCTGTGGCAGCTTCCGACCATTTTTCTAGTTGAAAAAGCGCCTCTCCCAACTTGTGAAAAAAGCCAGAACAATTCGGATCTAAGTCAACAGCCTGCTGGTAGGCTGCGGCGGATTCCGACCATTTTTCTAATTTGCCACAAGCTTCGCCGATGCTGTAGTAAGACCAAGAAAAATCAGGGTTAATTTCAACAGCAGTGCGGTAGACAATTAAAGCTTCTTGCCATTGCTCTAGCTCTAGCAAAACTGCGCCTAAATTAAAATAACACCAAAATGAATTCGGATTCAATTCAATACTTTCGCGATAGGCTTTTTCGGCTTCGTTCCAGAGTTGTTTCTCTTGAAAAACTCTTCCGAGTTTGTAATGAAATTCCGAAATATCTGGTTGAATTTTAATAGCTTGACGGTAGCTTAAAATAGCTTCATCCCAATGTTTTAGCTCGGTGGCTGCTTCGGCTAATTGGCAGTAAGCTTCGCAAAAACTAGGGTTTAAATAAATGGTGCGACGATAACAAATTATGGCTTTTTGAATTTTATTTTGCGCCAATAAAATATTACCTAAATCTAGATATTCTGAAGCTGTTTCTATCGGTTCCACCATGAGTGCTTGATAGGAGCAGTCTGCTGCTTTTTCTGGTTGACCGAGTTGGGTAAATATGCGGCTCAAATTGCGGTAAAATCCTGCACAGTCGGGTTGCAGGGAGATAGCTTTTTGGTAAAAGGCGATCGCCTCTTGCCACTGTTGCAAACTAGCGCTGAGCGTGCCGAGGTTAGCAAAAGCTTCGGCAAAATCGGGTTTGTGGGCGATCGCAACTTTATACCAATACTTTGCGTCTTCTAGATTGCCCTGAGCTTGCAGCGCCTTCCCTAGGGTTTTGCAAGTCTCGGCAGAATCGGGGTGCGATGCGAGAATTTGGTGGCAAAGTGCGATCGCCTCCTCCAACTTCCCAAAAGCTAAATATATTTCTGCCTGTTGTTGCAAATCAAGCGCTGCTGTTTCTGAATTCACTTACCGCGTTCCTGTTGAGTAATAATGACCTGTATGATTGTAGAGCAAAACCTGTCTAATTTCCAGATTGTGCACAGACATCTGCTTTACTGTAAATACCGGAGCGCCTGCTGGGCATTTGTGCGATCGAACTTTAAGTGAATTTGCACAAAAGTAGAAGAAAAACCAATTTAGATTACACTAAAATAGCAACCAGTTAAGTAAATCCACTTAATCAAACGCCAAATACGGATCGCGATCGATATTGTGATGTATTTTTCTTCCTGCTTGCCTCTTCCTGATTACCAATAACTAATCACCAATGACTAATAAAGTTCGCGAGCGGGGACGTTCGCGCTAATGACCAATGACTAATGACCAATGACTAATGACTTCTTCCTTATACTTAACAGCGAATCAAATAATGTCAACAGTTAATCAAACACCGCTAGTCAGCGTAATTATACCAGCATATAATGGCGATCGCTACATCGCGCAAGCCGTAGAAAGTGTCCTAGCGCAAACTTTTACAAATTTGGAAATTATCGTTGTAGACGACGGTTCCACAGATGAGACACATCAGGTATTGCAGCCTTATCTGGACAAAATTCGCTATGTATATCAAGAAAATCGAGGAGTAGCAGCCGCCCGCAACCGAGGAATTCAGGAAGCAAAAGGCGAATTTATAGCATTTTTAGATCAAGATGACTTCTTTGAACCCGATAAATTAGCCGCACAAATAGCACTGTTTCGCTCCTCACCATCCTTAGGAATTGTCAACAGTGGCTGGCGTTTAGTTAACGAGCAAGGCGACGCAATTTCCGACATCACACCTTGGCTGTATTTCCCCAAATTAAACTTAGAAACTTGGATAGTACAAATGCCCGTACTTCCCAGCGCCATGATGTTTTCGCGCCAGTGGCTGGAAATTGCCGGCGGGTTTAACTCAGAGTTTGATTCAGTAGACGATTCAGATTTAGTGCTGCGTTTAGCAGTGCTGGGTTGCGAAGCAGCTTGGCTCCCTCAAATCACAGTATCCTACCGCCAGCACGACAAAAATGTATCAATCAAAAAAGCCCTGAAACAAGCAAATCTTTTTATTACCTTAAAACAGCAATTTTTCGCCAAACCCGATTTGCCGCAGCACATCCGCGAATTAGAAAATCCGGCTTTCTACGAAGCATTGACTTGGATGGCGTGGCAATTGTACTATAGTAACTATCCAGTTGAGGCGGTTGATTTTTTTCAAAAATCTCTCCGCTACAGTCCCTATCCAGCAAAAATAACAGTTACAGATTGGCTGAAACGTCTGGGTAGTATTGCCCAAACTTACGGAAATACAATTGACTTTCAAGCATTAAGAAACCTATCAGAATGGAAACAGTTAATGGCCAGCATACTTTCCTCCAAAACACCCAGAGTCAGCGTCATTATCCCGGCATACAACTGCGAACGCTACATTACCAGAGCTGTAAAAAGCGCGATTAATCAAACTTACAAAGACTGGGAAATCATAGTCGTAGACGACGGTTCTACAGACAGTACAAGTCAAGTTTTAGATGTTTACCGGGACATCATTCAGTACGTCTATCAGGAAAATCAAGGAGCAGCAATAGCCCGGAATCGCGCTTGCGAGATTGCCAAAGGCGAATTCTTTGCCTTTCTAGATGCCGACGACTTTTTCCTGCCAGAAAAAATTGCAAAACAAATTGCTTGTTTTGAAGCTGACCCCTCTTTAGGCATGGTACAAAACGGCTGGTTGATTGTCGATGAAACAGGCAAAGATATTTCCCCAGTTGTGCCTTGGGAATACGCACCAATATTAGATTTAGAAGCATTTGTTTTGTACAAAAGTGTGCGTCCCAGCGCGATGATGCTGCGGCGCGAGTGGTGGGAACGTCTGGGCGGTTTTGACCCTCGCTTTCCGCCAACCGAAGATTTAGATTTTGCTTTGCGTTTGACTTTAAAAGGCTGCAAATGTGCTTGGTTAAAAGAGATATTAACCTGCTACTGCCAGCACGATAGCAATCTCATGTCCGGCGGGCCAAAAGTGATGAAAAGTATGGAAACTGTGATGGAGCAATTCTTTGCGCGATCGGACTTGCCCAAGTATATCCGCGATTTGAAATCCCAAGAACGTTACAGGTGTTTAGTGTGGATGGGATGGCGAATGTATCGTGACGGCTATTTTGGCGAGATGGCTGAGTGTCTCGAAAAATCTCTCTACTACACTCCTTTTTCTGGAGCGCAAACTATTTCCGATTGGATGGAAAGTTTTAAGGGAGATTCGGCAGCATACGGCTACAAATTTGATATTTTTGACTTGACTAATTTAAACGAATGGCAAAGTATAGCATTCACAGCTATCAGCAATAGATATCAATTTCAATTCGCACCGAGTTCGATCGGTTCCCAGCAAGCAACGCACGTACTCATGTACACAGAAGACCACGGAGTAGGAGGTTTAGCTCAATTCAACCATTCACTTTTATGCAAATTAGTAGCCGATGGCTACCGAGTTACTAGCGTTCAAACTAAAACTTCTAATCCTTTAATTACCGAACAGCAGCAGCTAGGTATCGAGCATATTTGGCTGGAGTTCGACACGATGAAAGAGTTTTCGCGAATTGCTTATAATTTAGGCGATTCTGAAAAAATTTATGCACAAGCTCAACCAGATTTAATTATATTTAGCGACGGTTGGGCTATGGCAAACTTTGCCGCGAAACAAGTTGCTATTAAGCAGAAGATACCGTATATAATTGCTCTTGGTTATGTCGATAGTTCTTCTTACACATTCGCTCGCGGCGATGGAATTTCTTATTTGAAAGCAGTGTCGTACCAGTATGGTCTTTCTCGATCGGTAGTAGCAGTTTCTCAGAATAATTTGAACTTATTTAAGAGGATATTCAACAATCCTCTGGAACAGGGAAAAGTTATTTATTACGGCAGGCCGGACAGTTATTTTGAACCGCCCAATCTTTCCAACCGCCAGCGCTTGCGCCGAGAACAAGGCATCCCGGAAGAAGCTGTGGTTTGTTTCACGGCGGCGAGACTGACTCCAATTAAAGGATATCAGTATCAATTGCAGGCGATCGCCCAACTGAAAAATCTGCCAATTTGGCCGCAGCTATACTTTGTGTGGGCCGGCCCCGGTTCTACCACTCACGACAATATGGAGCCGGAATTGAGAGCAACTGTTAGCGAATTAGGAGTCACCGAACAAGTTAAATTCTTAGGACAGCGGTGGGATATTGCCGATTGGTTGGACGCCAGCGACATCTTTATTTTATCTTCCGAATCCGAAGGAATGCCGCTAGCAATTATGGAAGCAATGGCGAAAGAACTGCCCGTAATTGCTACAGCAGTCAGCGGTATTCCCGAAGAGTTGGGAGACACCGGAAAGTTAATCGCCGATCCCAAAATTGACCCGAAACAGACAGCGCGAGAGTTAGCAGAAACGATAGAACTCTGGGCGCAAAACCCCGAATTGCGGAGGCTTGCAGGACAAGCTTGCAAATTGCGGGCTGCAGAAATGTTCAAGGAAGAACGGATGCTTGGGGAATACGCAGAAGTTATCGCAGAAGTCTTATCTGCTAGCAGCAATCGAGATAAATTTGCGGTAGCCCCAAAAGTCCAAAAGCAGATTCAGCAAGTTGACAGTATGCTCAATTACTATTATCTAGTATGGCAGGCATGGCAAGCTTTCGATCGCGGAGATATGTCCGGGATGGCGGAGAAGTTGCAGTTATCATGGAAATGTACGCCGCTGTTTACAACGGAAACTATTTTGAGCTGGATCACGAATTTTGTGACACTATCTGCCGAAAAGGGCGTTAAACTTGATACTCGCTCGCTAGTTGATTCTGAAGCTTGGCAAGAATTGATAGCATCAATCCAGGGTTTTGAAGTTGCCTTGTCTGTTCGTTAAGACTTTGTGCGTTCCCATTTCTAAAAAATGGTTCGCAGTAAGGAATGCAAGTCCTTGTTAGTTGGTAGTAATAACTTGCATTCTTTCTTGGCTTGTGGTAAAAAATGCAAGTCTTTCTTATCTAAAATCTTTGAGGAAGGACTAAAGTTCTCACTACAAACTTACTAAGGTTTGTCATTGCTTCCTGTTGTTCACTTCGCCAGCAAATACAATATGCAATTCACCTTCAAGTTCAAACCTATTAACAAGCTGCTGCCAATTTGCTTGGCGGTGGTAACTATGCTGTTAATCGCCTATTTTGGGCAGCAAAGAGCGATCGCCCAAATGCGATCGAACATCACAGTAGATTTTGGCCAACCAGCCGTCGGTATAACGTCCATGAGCGGCATCTTGCACGGCATCGACCCCAGCAAGCCCCCAGACAACTTAATCAAACCCTTGCAGCCGAAGCTGTGGCGCGCGGGAAGGCTCGACATTTACGATCGAGTAATCGCCAGCGGAGCCGAATTTCAACTATTAGTTAGCGACCTCTGGGGCTACGGTAGCAATCCCAATGGGTGGCCCTATCAAAACTACCCCGCGTGGGAAGCATTCATCCGACAGTTAGCCCAGCAAAATAAAGGCAAAAAAATTATTTGGGATGTATGGAATGAACCCGATTTAAAAAATCCGTTTTGGAATGGTAGCAGAGAACAATTCTTTGAAACCTACAAAAGAGCTTACAAAATTCTGCGGGAAGAATTGGGGCCAACAGCCGTGATTGGCGGGCCGAGCATCAGCACTTACAACAAAGAATACCTCGCCGCCTTTTTGGATTACTGCAAAGCCAACAAACTAGAAGTAAATTTCCTAGCTTGGCACGAACTCAACGATACGATAATTTTATTTGTGGACGACCACGTAATCGATGCCAAGCGCAATTTTCAACAAAGTCCTTTTTACAAGGAACTGAAACTGCAAAAAATTTACGTTAACGAAATTGTTGGAGAATTAGCTCAATATCAGCCGGGGGAAATTTTAGGTTATTTGTATAACTTGGAGTATGCAAAAGCTGATGGTGCTTGTAGGGCTTGTTGGGATACAACTGGAGTTCAAAAAGTTAGCAATTGCTTCAATAATACGCTGAGCGGGATGGTTACGCCTAATACTTTTGAGCCTAGGGCCGCTTGGTGGACATACAAAGCTTATGCTGACGGAGTGAATTCACGGGTGCTTAGCCAATCGGATAACGATCGCCTTGTCGCTTTAGCCAGCAAGTCAAATCCAGAAGGTAAAGCACAGGTACTTTTAGGTTATTTCGACCGCAATTATTCCTCGGCCACAACGGTAACATTAAGCCTCGGAAATTTGGAGCAGCTAGGTATTCAAAAGGGTCAGAAAATTACTCTAAAGTTAGAAAAAATTCCCAACAATCAAGAAGGATCGGTGCAGAAGCTTGTCACGGTTAAAGAAGAAAACTTGTCGGTGGGTAGCGGCAGCTTGGCTTATGTTATCCCTAATTTCAACGTCCATGAAGGCTACTTATTGACGGTTAGCAAGTGATATAGTTTCTGGTTGCACCGGAATTATATAGAGGACACGGCAGTGCCGTGTCCCTACCGCGATTAATTGTAGGGACACGGCAGTGCCGTGTCCCTACAAATATATAGCCGTGTCCTTACAAAGATATAGAGTTTAGCTGGGATTTTTCAAAGATTTTTGCACTGATTCCAGCCATTCTCTGACTGTTTGATTTTCCGATTGTGGGTCATAGTAACAGCCTAATTCATCGAGGATGAATGTTTCTAAGTCGGCTGGGGCGATCGGCATTTCTAGCAGTTTGCTAAGCTCTTGCGATGCGGCTTCAACCGTTTCGCGCGGTTCGCTGCTGCGGTAGTTGTTCACTACATCGCTGGGAGTCTCAGCTTCTAGCGGCCAGTCTTGGTGAAAGTAGGAACTGAAAAATTGGGTTAAATTAGGAAATTGATCGATCATTCGGGATAAGCTGTGAGAATAAAGTATCCGGGAGGTAATTTGGCACTGCGCTGGAGGACTATTTTCAGGCGAGATGCTGAAGTTGCTTTCGATGCGCGGCGGCGCAAAGTAATGCCAATTATTCTGTTGGCGTTATAGTCGATCGTATAACGATTTCCTCGACTTTTAACCCAGGAGTCGATCGCACTTTGGTTTCTGTTCATTGCTTCCGCAATGGCCGATTCGGCGACGGAACGGTCAGTAAAGGAAGATGCAGCAGAAATTCTCGTTTCGCTTGCGAGTCGCTGTGCTAGTTGTGCTTCTGTTTTGCCAACGTGTCTCTCTAAAGTATGTCCTCCTGCGGCTTCGTGAACATCCAATCCGCCGCCCGGTATGCTAGGCACAAAAGCTAGAGTGGTTTGTGGTATGCTGGAAATTTCCGACCCAATAACCGTGGCGTAAACATCAGGTATTGCCGATTGGAATAAGATTGTTATTGAGGCGATCGCGCCTATAATACCTAAAAACTGTTTGAGGCGATCGAATTTAGTTCTCATTGCTGTTTTTTATGTTCATTTTCAGATTTATATACTATTTTTTGTCTGTTTCATAGTTTACCATTAGTGAGTTAAAGATTGCGCGCAGCATTTTAATATACGGTGCGCGGTGCATCGCCCTAGAATTACTGCGATGGCGATTATTCATAAATTTAAGGTGAGGGGTACTTACCCTAGAATTATTGAGCATAGGGGATGATTTCTGCGCTTCACAAAGCTTCACTAACCATGACAAAATGTTAATAATTATTTTAAAAAATACAAATAATTGATGATACATTAATTGATGAGCTTTCAAAAGGTGGAAAAATGCAAGTAGTTATCCTCGCTGGCGGCCTCGGTACTCGTCTCAGAGAAGAAACAGAATTTCGTCCAAAACCTTTAGTTGATGTCGGCGGGCGTCCGATTATTTGGCACATCATGAAAATCTATGCCTACTATGGCTTCCAAAACTTCATTGTGTGCTTGGGCTATCGCGGAAACATGATTAAGGAATATTTCCTCAATTATGAAGCCATGAACAATGACTTTACTGTCTGTCTGGGACGCAAAAATAGCATTACCTATCATGAGGAACATCGCGAACAAGATTTTAATGTAACGCTGGCTGACACTGGCGCAGAAAGCTTGACGGGAGGACGGGTGAAACGGATCGAAAAATATATCGATGACGAGAATTTCATGGTGACATATGGTGATGGAGTTGCTGATGTCAATATTGATCAATTGATGGAGTTTCACAAGTCTCACGGGAAGCTAGCAACTGTGACTACATTTCGCCCGATTTCGCGCTTTGGAATTTTGGATGTAGACAGCGATAGCCGCGTAGTAGAATTTACTGAAAAACCTCAAATAGACGGTTGGATTAGTGTTGGATATATTGTGTTTAACCGCCGGGTATTTGAGTATTTGGGTGGGGATGATTGTGTTTTAGAACAGGAGCCGATGCAGCGTTTGGCGGCAGAGGGACAGTTGATGGCTTACCGTCACGAGGGCTTTTTCTTTGCAATGGATACTTACCGAGAATACAAGTATTTAAACGAACTTTGGGATGAAGGGAAGGCTCCTTGGAAAGTGTGGAAATAAGTTATAGAATTTCTCAGAAAGATGAGGTACTCTCGTGGGCATTGGGCATTGGGCGGAGCGAAGCGGAGGGATTGGGCATACCTCACAACGTTTGAGAACCGCTATATACTAAATCCGGGTTTGGGCTCCCCTTTATGAACCAGTCGGGGCCGACATCGTTTGACTTTCTGGCGGTTTCAACCGCCGAATCATAAAAGGGGTGGCTCATATTTTGTATTAGTTGTGGGGCTTTCCGAAATAATAGTAATGCCAATTTTAAAACAATCATAAAAAATGGATTTTCAAGAAATTCTCCACAGCACAAAAAGTTATCTTAAAGAGTGTGTTGTACCCCGCGCCGAAGTTATCGACGGTGACTCGGAAGCGCTGAAAATAGCAGTTGCTGGGTTGGAAAGTCGATCGCTCTTAGCGTTGCGAGTTCCCCAAAAATGGGGCGGTGCGGACATTCCACCGGAGCTTTTTTACGAATATCAGGAATTGACGGCTCGATATTCTGGGGCTTTGGGTTTCCTGCAAACTCAGCACCACAGCGCAACTGCGATGATTGCCAGCAGTGACAATGAAATGCTAAAAAATATCTACTTGCGGGCGATCGCCCAAAAAGAGTTACGCTTAGGTGTTGGGTTTTCGCATTTAAGGCGATCCTCTTCGAGGGCTTCGCTAACGGGTAATCCGGCTGTCACCGCAACTCCCACAAAGGATGGCTATTTACTGTCGGGGAATATTCCTTGGATTACAGGTTTTGGCTTGTTTCAAAAGTTTATTGTAGCTGCTTTACTTCCCGACAATCGCGCGGTTTTTGGTGTGCTACCTTTTGCCAATATCGATCGTGAATATGGTAAAATAGCTGTCAGCGAAATCATGCAGTTAATCGCCATGAACTCGACTAATACTGTGACAGCAACTCTCGATAATTGGTTGCTGCATGAATCGGAAATAATTTCGGTTAAACCTGTTGGTTGGATAGCCGAAAACGACAGCAAAAATATCCTGAATTCTGTGCCGGCTACTTTTGGCTGTATTCGAGCGGGATTGGATGTAATTGCAACAGTGGCGACTGCTAAAGATTCGCCTGTGATGGCGACGACTTGCCAAAAATTGGAGCAAAAGCTCGATCGGCTAAAACAGAATTTCCGACAATCTCAACATAGCTCAAAAGCAGAACAATTAGCGCTCCGAGCCGCAGCCATTGACTTAGCGGTGCGTTGCGGGCACGCAGCAGTTGTAGTTTCCGGCGGTGCGGCTAACGGTATCCAGCACCCCGCCGGGAGAGTTTATCGAGAAGCTTTGGTGTATACTGTTTCCGGGCAAACCAAGGACGTGATGGAAGCTGCGCTCGATCGAATTGTCAGCTAGCTTTTAGTCCGCTAGCAGTGGACTTCGCTTGACAAGGAGCGGTTTCAACCGCCGATTCATTTGTGCTTGACAAGGATCGCTTTCAACCGCCGAAATTCTTCATTTTCGCCCATGACAAACAACTTTAACTCAAACAATTTAAAAACGATCGCCTACAGACAAATTATCGACTTAACCCATGCAATTCATCCAAATATTCCCATCTGGCCCGGAGATCCGGCGATCGCATTTGAAACCGTATCTCAAATAGAAAAACACGGCTATTTCCTGCGAAAAATTTCAATAGGAGAACACAGCGGCACTCACATCAACGCACCCAACAGCTTCGATCCAGCCGGCGCAAGCATTGATAGTTATGCTCCACAGTCGCTAGTTTCGCCCGCAATTGCGATCGACATCCGCGAGGCAACTGTTGCCAATCCAGACTACACTTTAACGGTAAGTGATATATTAAATTGGGAACAACAGCACAAACTTATAGAACCGGGAAATCTAGTTTTATTGTATACTGGATGGCAAGAAAAATGGGATAACAAGCAAGCATTTTTCAATCCCGATGCAGACGGAATTTGCCACTTTCCCGGATTTGGCAAAGCAGCAACTCAATTTTTGCTGGAAGAACGCTCAGTCGCCGGAATAGGAACCGATACCCACGGAGTAGATCCGGGACAAGATGAAAGTTTTGCGGTTAACAAAATGGTGTTGGGAAACCAGCGAATAGTGCTGGAAAATCTAGCAAATCTCCACTTGTTACCTGCTGCCGACATCACTTTGGTTATCGGAATATTACGTTTGTTGGGAGGCTCAGGCTCGCCCGTGTCAGTGTTAGCTTTTGTAGCTTAAACGCTTGCACATTTAAAGTGTTTGTTGGGGCGAGTCTGAAGCGCACCTCACTCATGGTTGCATGATTGTTTGATATAAAATGTTAGTGTTGATTAGCTTATTGCGGTAAAATTAAAGTGAGAGAAGTCGAGTAAAAATAATTAAGATTGATGACAGAACTGCCAAAGGATCTCAACGAGGCGATCGCCCAATCGCGCATTGCAACAGCCGCCGCCCTCTCGGACGGCAAAAATCTCCTGCAAGTCGAATTAGTATTTCCCGAAATAGCACTGCAAGCACAGTCTATCGCCCAACAATTTCTCCCAGAATTTGAGGAAATTCACTCTGGAGTCAAAGTCTTTTTTCCCGATACTGGTGCGGCGGCCCTCGCCCGTCGCGACTGGGGAGAAACACTGTTTAAAGTGACTGATTTGGGTAGCAGCCGCACCCCTATTGAAGAGAAAATAGCACCGGAAGACGAACTATTTTTGTTAGTGAATCCGGCGGCGGTAGAAGTGGCGCAAGTCGAAAAACTCTACTTAGCGACGGGGGGTCGCCCGGTAATTATACTCAACCCGCGACTCGAAGATGTTGCTACTATAGGGATAGGCTATGCAGCCCGCCAATTGCGCGATCGATTCCTCAACAAAATCGAATCCTCCTACTACATCAGGCCTCTAGACAATGCGGCTTTATTCCGCTGTTATCCGCAACCCTGGCAAGTTTGGCTGGAAACAAATGACGAATACGAACTAATTTCTGAAACCGCCCAAAAACCCGTCGGAGACGATTTAGAGCGGATTTTAAACAAAGCTTTGGGAACCGTCGATCCAAATTCCAACGCACCTGTTAAACCGCTAAAAAAGAAAAGTTTTTTGGCAGAACTTCAGACTTTTCTCAAAGCTTTGACTCAGTGAGATTTGTTAACGCTCGATCGTGGTATTGTAGGGTGCGTCAGCTAGGATTATTTTTGATTTATATAGATAGGGCTTCACTGACGCACCCTACAGAAGTGAGTTATTTTTGAGTTGATTTATCGACAAATAACTGTCGAGTAAATCTCAAATCTCAAATCTCAAATCTCAAACTCGTACGCTCGCGAAGTCGAAGTATCTCAAATCTCAAACTCGTACGCTCGCGAAGTCGAAGTATCTAAAATAGATTGACTCAATAATAACAGTTGCAGAAACGCAATGAAAAGCTTGCCAGTTTTGCTATCTGTAGCAAGACAAACAGATATTAGGGAAAATTACTGAATCTCGATCGCAAGGACTATAATGGGTGAGACCCCTCCTCCCTAAAGAATGAAGGAAATAGCATCAAAATCAGATGGTATAAGCAAGTAATTGGGGTTTTGAGTCAGGGAAGCGGATAAACACAGTGGAGTACCGACGCATTGTTATCGGGGACGTACACGGGCATTACGACGGCTTAATGCTCTTGCTAGAGGCACTTGCCCCGAGCTTGAAGGATCGCGTTTATTTTTTGGGAGATTTAATCGATCGCGGGCCCAAAAGCGCTCAGGTATTAGATTTTGTGCAGCACAGCCCCTACCAAACTCTGCTGGGAAACCACGAACAACTAATGCTGGAGGCTTTGTCGGGGCCGCAGGTGGATATGCGGGCGTGGCAATTTTGGATGTACAGTGGCGGGGAGGCGACAGTCGCCAGCTACAAAGAGACAGGGATGATGCCGTACAAACACTTAGATTGGCTGCGATCGCTCCCTACGTACATTGACTTAGGCGATATCTGGCTGGTACACGCGGGCGTGCATCCGGCTATGCCAATTAACGAACAGTCTAGCGAACAACTCTGCTGGATTCGCAAAGAATTTCACACGATATCGAAACCGTATTTTCCCAACAAATTAATTATTACCGGTCACACGATCACTTTTACCTTTGAGGGTGTGAGGCCTGGGGAATTAGTCAGGGGCCAAGGGTGGTTGGATATTGACACGGGTGCTTATCATCCCAAAAGCGGCTGGCTGACTGGATTTGACCTCAACTACCGCAGAGTTTATCAAGTAAATGTGTTTAACAATCAAGTCCGAATTGTGCCGTTTGACGAAGTTGTCCGACAATTGAAGCCGCAGATTACATTCCCGAAAAGTCAGATTAACCCTGTTGTTCAGCAGCAGGGTTAAATTAAGTTGTAGGGTGCGTTAGTTTGAGTTTGATCGACAAAATCGAAATTCACTTGTTTCTAACGCACTCTACCAAATAGATTTGTTTTTTAACGAACCGCGAAGACGCAAAGATCGCTAAGTAAGAAAAGAGAAGAGAAGAGAAGAGAAGAGAAGAGAAGAGAAGAGAAGAGTTCGCCTTTGACAATTAGAGAATTGCTAGGAAGATCGCAAAAATCGCCGGATTTCCAGCTTGTAAGCCGCATTGTTCAAACCTTCACCGCTAGCCAGATCCGGATCGATCGCTTGAGAAATAGCGGCAATCCGATCGCTCGTAGCCGGGTGTGTGCTCAAAATACTCGGTGGAGAAGACTGATTGAGCAACTTTTTCATAAAATCAACCATCCCAGATTGAGCGTAGCCGGCTCGCCCCATAGTTTCCAATCCCAACTGATCCGCCTCGTACTCAGCTTGGCGGCTGTGGGGGCGGCGCAAAGCCAACTCGACACCAATCTGCACCGCCGCAGAGCGATCGAGCCCTGTCGCCGAAGCTACACCAGAGGCGATCGCCATTTGACGCATTTGTTTAATGGAGTGGCGAGCACTAATATGCGCGATTTCGTGGGCGATGACACTGGCTAATTCCGCTTCATTATCCGCCGCCGCCATCAAACCCTTATTCACATAAACAAAACCGCCCATAGTCGCAAAAGCATTAATATTGTCGTCATCAATCACCTGAAAAGTATAAGGAATATTAGGGCGAGTGCTTTGCTCTGCCAGCCGTTGACCGATGCGGTTGATATATGCTGTAGCAGCGCGATCTCGGTAAATTTTTACTTCTCCCCCCGCCAACTGCTGATTGATTTGTCCGCCAACAGTCACCTCCTGGCGATCGGACATATTCGACAGTTGAATAACTTGAATCCCCCGAAAAATCAGTTCCGGCAAAGAAAACGCCTGTGTTGGTTCCGGGGAAACCACCCAGATACCCGCAGTCACAATCAGCGACAGAAACAGATAAATCCCCCGGCCACAAGTATGCCGGCAAGTCAACCAAAAACTTTTGAACATAATTGATAAGTGTTAAAGGAAGTCATTAGTCATTGGTCATTAGTCATTAGTCATTGGTCATTAGTCATTAGTCATTGGTCATTAGTCATCAGTTATTAGTGCTGTCCCCCCCGAGCTTTCCGTCCCACCTCATCAGGAAGATGGAAGATGGCTATAAGGGCGAAGCTGAGCGGGTGAAAAGATGAAAGATGGAGATAAGACGGCGGTTGAAACCGGATTTACAACAACAAAGTCCCTCTCTAAGAGACTGAAGAAAATAATGTAATTTCAACCGTCCGTTCTTCAACCGGCGTCGGCAGGTTTTGTTTGACTTTCTGGCGGTTGAAACCGCCCGGTATTCTTTTTTTTTTACGAAAAATTCAAAAGTCACTAAATCGGCAGACGAAATAGAACGCTGCTTAGTTGCTATTTTAACTTGTTGCCAAATTTTAACCACTCTCCCCATCTCCCCACTCTCCCCCTCTTCCCC
>NZ_JADEWT010000007.1 GCF_015207505.1 Tychonema sp. LEGE 06208 | reverse complement strand
ATATTCCTGATTGGCTGATGCGACTGGAAGTGTCGATCGCTTATTTAGCACCAGAATATCGGGGTAAAGTAGCTGCAAATCTTCTGTTACCTGCAGATAGCATTAAGCGGCTGCAAAATTTGGAAGCGGCAAATCAGGAATTAGCAGAAAATTTGCCGAAGTGCAAGTTACCGAGTCAATTGGTGCTGCTGCTGAGGAATTATGAGTTGCCGGTGTTAATTGCGATCGCCCTCCAAAGTCCCCGGAGTATCCGCCGTCAGATTTTGGAATATCTCACCAAATGGGCGAATGTCGAGTCGCCTTTAAACGGAAACGACTTGAAGGCTTTGGGTTACAAGCCGGGGCCAGCATTTAAACGGATGTTAGATGATTTGTTGGCGGCTGCGTTGGATGGCCATTTGGGCGATCGGGCTAGTGCGATCGTTTTTTTAGCACAACATTATCCTCAAACTTAGGGGGTGTTGCTGAGTTATATCAAATCCTCTCTTCATCGGAATAGTAAATTCACTGTTGACTGTTGACTGTTAACAGTTAACATCATGAGGAGTGCAACCGGAATTGATATTAGAGTATGAATAGGAGGAATAATATCAAATCCTCTCTTCATCGGAATGATTCAGATATATATTCTCGGACTCTGTGTACTCTGTGTTCTAGCGCCGGTTAAATCACCTGACGATGCAAGCGGAAACGATATAATTTATGCAACGCAAGCGAATGTAAATCAACCCTATCCGTAAAAATGGCAAGAAAAAAGGAAAACAGAACCACATTTGTGTCCAATGTTGTCGTCAATTCATCAATGAGTATGCCCAGCGATGTCAAGCGCGAAACCATCAAACGTGATGGTCTAAAAATGTACGTTAATGGCATAGGTTTACGGGCGATATCACGAGTTAAGAAAGTTCATAATACCACGGTAATAAATTGGGTAAAACAAGTCGAGAAACTGTTACCAGATGTTTATGACCCGGAAGTAATTCCAGAAGTTGGTGAACTCGATGAATTACAAAGTTATCTAAAAAAACAGACAAACTCTTGCTGTGGACAGCGGTGGAACACTTTAGTCCAGGAATTTTAGGATTGGTATTAGGGGATCGTAGCGCTAAGGCATTTGAACCATTATGGGACAACGTAAGTGCATGGAAATGCTATGTTTATGTAACTGATGGATGGTCTGTATATCCCATGTTTATTCCTGATGGAGATCGGATTGTTAGCAAGACTTATCTGACACTCCTTAGAAGGGTAAAATACAAGACTAAGACATTATTTAGCTAGGCTGCATCCCAAGACTCTTTATTCTAAATGTGAGCAAATACTCAAGCATTTTATTAAGGAAGGAAAATTTAATAACTTAAGTGATTGCTCGTTACCAGGAAGAGCCTGGTAATGTTTCTGGGGCGAGGAATATCCTCCTTTGAGGAAGGCAACTTACAGGAGAGAGGACTGTAGGAGGTGTTTAAGTTATTAAGTTTTCGATCCTAAGTTATTAATACATTACTTGAAATTTGACGATATTCCCATGACCGGGGCATTCATACCTTAATTCAGCAACGCCAAAAAGCTAGGTTAGTGCCACTTTCAACTTCTGAGTAATTGCAGGGGACAGTATTTCTGTTACATCAGATTTATCTAAAGGGAACCCAGGTAAAGAGTTATTTAATTTTCATTTTTTGCAGAATCTGCTCTTTGCGCCTAGCAGCAACTTGGGGCCAAGTCAACTCCAAAGCTCGCTTGCGGGCGGAGGCTCCCATCTGAGCGCGCAAATCAGGAGAATTAGATAATTTTCGCAGTCCCTCCACCCAGGCATCCGTATCGTAGGGATCGAGAATTATGCCGTCAATACCATCACGCACCACACCGCCTCCTCCCATCGGCGAAGTAAGAATCGGCAAACCATGACCCATTGCTTCATAGATGACGAGTGCGCTACCTTCCTCAAGACTGGGAAAGGCAAAAAAGTCAGCTTTGCGATAGGCAAAACTGTAGTCAACAGCATAATCAAATTGAACTACATCAGGACGTTTCAGCCAATGACTGCAAGTTTGAGCGATCGCAGGCTCCATCGCTCCAAAAATTGTCAGCGTTCCCTTAATCCCAGCTAGCTCCCAAGCCTTCAAAAGCAAATGAACCCCTTTGCGGACGCAGGCAAAACCTAGGAAAAGGACGTTAACTTCATCCTGCGGCGGTTTTTGAGATTGATAATTGGGGAAACGATGGGGCCACCAACCTTCTGTCGTTACAAGTAGTTTCTCTTCAGGAACCCCGACTTCTTGAAACGATTTTGCTACTATCGGACTAGGACAAAACAGAAAATCAATTAGCTTGAGTTTTTCCTTTTCATCCTGAATATTTTCTGGAGTAACGTTGTGTTGAGGTTCCAATCCCAAGCGAGAGTAAGCATCGTCAAGGATTCTCTTAGATTCGCTTTGATAACTATTAACTCGCTCCAAAACAATTGGCTTGTTCTGCTTGTTAACCCTCTTTACAAAATCTAATGATATACCAGGCCACAAGTATGCCAGATCAAAATCTTTGAAATCTTTGAGAAAACGCTTCTCTGTCTTGATTATGGGAAGACTAGGGCTGCGGTAATATAGTTTTGTCAGAAATGACGGAATTGCTTCCACTACATTGGGGCCGCGACATTCGCGATCGCAACTGGGGACAACCATGCGAGCCTTCAATTCAGGGCCTTGCCATTCTTTGCACACTGAAAAAAATACGTCGCTAATTCCTCGGTTTCGGGAATGTATTGGGAATAAAGCACTCAATTTTAACATATTAATCAGCAGTATTACTCAACGAATCAGGATAATGAAGTATAGCTATTCTCACATAAGCTATTTTGCATTTAAATTGGATATTCGGAACGGTTTCGCGTACCCATCATACAATATTTTGATTGATTTTTGATGCACAATTTAAATGTATAACAGCTTAGATTCGCAAATGACTGTAAATAAAGTTATTAGACGCTGCCCTATTGCTATATAACAACTCTAAAGATGGATCAAACCCAAGAAACTACCTCATTTTTAACTCGAAAGCCTATAGGTCAACCAATTAAAGATCAAAAGCTATCTCCCTCCCAGATACCCGATGTTTTTAACTACCGCCGGGATCTGGGTATTCTGTTTTTTCGGTAGGTTTACAGACCAATTACGAATTACAAAGAAAGCTAATCATGTAAATGCAGCCTGATTTGAGAGCGGGAGTCAAGAGTCAGGAGTAGGATGTTTAATTCTTAAGGAGAGAAGGAATCATCCTATCTCAGGACTTTAGGCGACAGTTGCTAAAACAGGATTTTTAGCTTTGCCAAGGGCCAAACATTTTTTAACACCAGCAATTACATCTTCCACATCTGCATCTGTTAATTTAGCTGAAATCGGCAAGCTAACTGTATGCCGCCCAATGTAGCTAGCATTCGGATAGTCTGCTGTCTGCCATCCAAACATTTTTTGATAGACAGGATGTTCCGGCATACTCATGTAATGTACGCCGACACCAATATTTTCAGCATTAATAGCGTTGAGAAACTCGTCGCGGCTGATTCCTGTTTTCGCTTCATCTACCAGAATTGTGTACAGGTGATAAGCGTGAATCGTATCCGGTTCTGGGTTCGCCGGTACAGTAATCGGCAAATCCGCAAATGCTTCATTGTAGCGCTGCCAAATCTGCTCCCGCCGCTGCCAATAAGGGGTGACTCGTTTTAATTGATGAATGCCGATCGCAGCTTGCAGATCCATCATATTGTATTTAAAGCCGACTTCCACCACTTCGTAGTGCTTGTAACCCGAGTCGCTGAAGCGCTTCCAAGCATCTTTGCTCATACCGTGCAGCGCTAAAATGTTGAGCCTGTCAGAGTCTGCTTGAGCGCGAGCCAGAATCATTCCTCCTTCGCCCGTCGTGATGTTTTTGGTGACATAAAAGCTGAAACATCCGAAGTCGCCAAAAGTGCCTGCTTTCCGTCCCTTGTACTGTGTTTCGATCGCGTGAGCGCAGTCTTCAATCAACTTCAAATTGTGACGGCTAGCAATGGAACAAAGCGCATCCATATCGCAGGGACGACCGGCGAAGTGAACTGGTAAAATCGCCTTAGTTTTGGGAGTTATTTTAGCTTCGACTCGAGCCGGGTCAATATTCATTGTCACCGGATCTACATCCGCCAGTATCGGTGTTGCTCCGGCGTGAATAATCGCATTAACTGTAGCGCAAAAAGTCATCGGAGTAGTAATCACTTCATCCCCTGGTTTCAAGCCAGCAGCGAGGACGCTCAAGTGCAGTCCCGCCGTACAGGAATTAACCGCAACCGCGTACTGGGAACCCTTGTAAGCATTGAATTCGTCTTGAAACTTCCTGACTTTCGGGCCGGTACCCAACCAACCTGTTTTCATGGTTGCCACCACTTCTTGAATTTCAGCATCTTCGATCGAGGGAGCGCCGAAAACCAAGAAACGGTCTTTTGGACGAATAGGATTGTTTTTCATGTTGCTAGTTTTAGCGAGTATATAGAGTCGATGGAATGAAGGTGTACTACCCTGAAATTACGATTTTATTTGGATGTGAGGTGCTGTTAATTAATCCAGTCTCTCACCCTTTCCGTTTTTAACTTTTTTTTGTCAAAAGTTTTGGGCAATGCGTTGCGTAATGTTATCTGTGATACCACTAGCTTACTAATGACTGGTCATTTTTTTTTGCAAGCGCCTGATTCTGACAGCATTTCCATATCTTAAAATACATAATCTGTAATGTCCAGCAGATCGTATTTCTATTTATGGAAGATACAGAAGCTCTCAGCCGCATTTTTTGCTCAAAACAGCCCAAAAATAAACATCATTGTCAACTTTTTATTAACTGTATAACATCTATCCAGGGATAGATTTCAGAGCGAGATTATACGATGTGAGATTTGCTGCTTTTCGATAGGAGATTTGGGACTAACTGATTCCCGTTGGGTTGGGAGCTTGTCTACCGCTGCATTCTTGTTTTAGACTGGTGTTAAAATCAGGAAATTTTGCAAAAATAAAATGTGATTCTGGTGTAATTTATGCAGGTTCCGAAAAATTGTGCGATCGCACAAATCAACGATCCTTGACATAATCCCCTACAATCTAGGCAGACGAATCTTATTCAAAATGTCTTGCAGCCGTTCCGAAACGCCGCCCAATTGTTCTGACAAAGCCACAAGTTTGCCGTAAGCTTCAACTAAACGATCGCCCTCAACATAAACTTCAGCAGCCGGATAATTCCTCATCGCTTCCAGCAGCGTAATCTCGTTATCATTAGTTGCAGACAGCACCAAAGCCGATCTCAAAGCTTCTCGATTTGCATTCCCAGAAGGAGTGCGAATTACCTGACCCACTTCATCGAGAATAATTTCCCCAACCTTACTGTTAAGGGTCCCATCCAAAAACCTTTGATTGACTTTGACCGGTCTCGTCAGATTTCTGCGAACCGCTTCCGGGTCTTGTTTTGCCTGGGACAACAGCATTTCTAACCCGGGCGACATTTTCCCAGTTCCTGCAAAAACTTCTAATTCGCTGACTGGTAAAGTCATTCGGATCGCACTGTATTTGAGCACTACCTTTTCCGCCGCCACCGCCGCACTGCTGTAAAATACAATTCCCGCACCGGCAGCTAAAAATAGCGTCCACCGCACTTTGCAAAATGACCTGCTCATAGTAAAATCTCCCAACAACTTTTTCTAATTAGACTTTGACACACATCTGATTAGATTTTAGATTCTTCGACTTCGCGAGCGAACAAGTTTTAGATTTGGGGATTGGGGATTGGGGATGACTGACGATAAGCAGGATTTGCAGCTTTCCTGCTGTGGCATTATTTTTTGGGAACTGTGCTTGGCTTTGCGCGGGCCCTACTGCCCCAAATACCAAACGCCAGCTCTTCTATCAATGAAGGCTGGCGCTGGGCTGAAATTTGTTTTATATATTTAGGGTCTTTATCAAAGCTGACCCCAATTGAACGAAGTAAAAGCGGCTTATGATTAGGGTCTTTAAATTTGCTGACCCCAATTGAACCCACTCTTTAATCGTGACAGGGATCGATCGCAAACCAGGATTTCGTAATAATTTCTTTATTTTTCTAACTTTTCCTTGCCTCAAATATATTTTTGTGTCGATTGGTAAATTTTTGTTACTTCGACTTGGGCGATCGGGCTTCGGCGCGCTGCTCCAGGCGAAACAAAAACACCATCAGAGCGACGACTCCGACTTGGAGGGCAAAATTTGGCAAAGCAGAGCCTATTTCCCGGCCAGAGGCAATTTGAGCGAGGAAAACCAGACCGCCGATAAAGCCCGAAGCGCCACAAGCTACGTAGACCAACTGCCGCAGAGGCCGGTAGGGAGCGGCTATTTCTGCGGTTAAACGCTCGTATTGTTGGCGGTTGAGGTTGCGGGGGTTTTTTGGGGTGTAGGGGCGATCGTCCGAATTGGGAAGTGGCATAGATTTAGGAAATAAGTAAATTAGGGATTGGGTCAAAAATAACCGATCGAGCAACCGCAGGCGAAAGGCAGATGCAACACAGACAAACGCAGATAATTTGATGCTGAGGAAAGCCTAGGAATTTAATGCAAGTCTACTGTGCGTGGAAATTCTGCGCTCGATATCATATTACAACTAAATATCTCACCACTGCCAAGATCAATCATCGCTGCAGCAAAAGTATGACTGTCTGCAAACAGCCGACAAAAACACCTAAAATGCCTCCTAAATTTACAATTCCCTGCAACTCACTTTTGACAATTCCCTGAATTGCTAGCTCTAATTCTTCGGGAGAAGTGCCTTTTACTCGATCGACAATCACCTGGTCGATATTTAAAATCGGGATAGCCTGAGCTACAATTTTTTCTAAATCCCGCTCTAAATAACGATCTAAAACCAAAGCTAGTTCTTTGCTGACAATTTCTAGGGAAGCGCTCATTACCGCTGAAGTTTGCAATCGATTCAGAATCAACCGCGAAATATTTTCCCAGTCAATAGATTTGCTCAACCCATCAAGTACCTCTGTACCCCGCTGTTGAACGTAGGTGCGAACGCTGTCGCGCATTGTTTTTCGCAACTGTCTTACAGTGGAAACCGGTAAGTTTTGCATTGACAAATTTTGCAGCCATTCCTGAAGTCGCCCGCGAATTCCTAAAGAAACTGTTAACTCTGCTAACCGCTTATTTGTTGCTTCTCTGTCGTCGAGACAAAAAGTCCGCAGCCGAGTTAAAGTGTTCCGCAAACCAAACAAATTGGCGACAACCCAATAAGTGCCGCTGGTTTTTTCTCGAAACCCTTCATCGATAATCGAAATATTGCGATCGGTCAAAAAGTCAATTAAAGCCTGCCGCAGCACTTCCGGCGGTATTACTACCTGCAATAGCCAATCAGCCAACTGAGCCGCCTGAGCTTCTGTTAGCTGAATTTCTAGCAAAACTTGGTCAAAAATTTGATTTAGCTGAGCTTCTAAAAAATCTTCCCGGCGCGCCAAAACTTTGAGAATTCGCGGCACAGATTCTCCCAGCAAATCTCGCAGAATGTTAGCGAGAATTTTAGATGTTTTTTGTTCTGCGTCTGCTTTTACCTGATCCAGCGCCAACTGCAGCAGCCAGAGAATTATCGACTGCATCCGCTCAGTTTGCAAAAGGCGGCGCGCCAAATTTTGCAATTCTTGTGGTGTCAGCAGCGAACCCATAATTGTGTCAGAAATTCGCTTGGCCAAGCGTTCTTGGTTGCGCGGGATCAAGCCGGGAGTGAAAGGCAACTGCCGCCCTTTGATATAAATAGCTCGATAGGGGCGAAACAGCATTTTGATGGCTATGTCGTTAGTAAAATAGCCAATAATGCCTCCCACTACAGGCGGAGCAAACAACAGCCAAATGTCAGACTGGTTCATCAATAATTGGGAATTGGGAATTAGTCAGTAGTCAGTAGTCAGCAGTCAGTAGTCGGTAGTCGGTAGTCGGTAGTCGGTAGTCAGTAGTCATTAGTCATTAGTTAACAGTCAACAGTTAACAGTCAACAGTTAACAGTCAACAGTCAACTGACTAATACCAATACTCCCATCATAGCTCCAGCAATGGGATAGTGGGTGGCTCGGGCAAATCCGGCTTCGCGGGCGATCGCGACTTGCTGCTGACCGATCGGGAATTTTTCTAAACTAGGATTAATGTAGGCATATTCTTGAGTCATCCCAAATTGCTGAGCAATTGGCACCACGAGACTGTCGAGATAAAACTGCTGAAAGCTCCGCATGAGGGAATTACTGGGGCGGTGGAGGTCAAGAATGGCGGCTTTTGCGCCCGGTTTTAGTACGCGGTGCAATTCTTGAAGGCTGCGGGGGATGTCCGTCACGTTACGCAAGCCGTAACCCATTGTGGCGCAGTCAAAGTAATTGTCGGTAAAAGGCAAGTCTAGGGCGTCAGCTTCTATCCAGGTTATGGGACTTGTCTGGGTAAGCAAAGGTCGATCGCGCAAAGCAGCAACAGCCAATTGTTCGGCGGAAAAATCTACTCCAAATACACAGCCGGTAGGCCCTGCTTGTTTGGCCAGCAGCAAAGCTAAATCCCCGCTACCGCAGCACAAGTCCAAACAAGTATTTCCCGGGCCCGCACTGCTCCAATTCACGGCCATTTGCTTCCAAATCCGGTGCTGCCCCAAGCTCAACCAGTCGTTCATTTGGTTGTAAACTGGTGCAATTCGGTTAAAGATATTTTTAATTTGTTCGGCGTTATTAGTCATTGGTTATTGGTTATTGGTTATTGGTTATTTGTTGTTTGTTATTGGTTATTGGTTATTTGTTGTTTGTTATTTGTTGTTTGTTATTTGTTATTAGTCATTTGTTATTAGTCATTTGTTATTTGTTATTGGGAATGGGGAATGGGGAATTGGGCGGAGCGAAGCGGAGGGATTGGGAATGGGGAATTGGGCGAGCGCGAAGCGGAGGGATTGGGCGGAGCGAAGCGGAGGGATTGGGCGAGCGCGAAGCGGAGGGATTGGGAATGGGGAATTGGGCGAGCGCGAAGCGGAGGGATTGGGCGGAGCGAAGCGGAGGGATTGGGCGGAGCGAAGCGGAGGGATTGGAAATGAGGAATTGGAAATGGGGAATGGGGAATGGGGAATTGGGCGGAGCGAAGCGGAGGGATTGGAAATGGGGAATTGGTAGCAACTAACCAATGACCGATGACCAATGACCGATGACTAATAACCAATAACCAATAACCAATAACCAATAACCAATAACCAATAACCAATAACCAATAACCAATAACTAATGACTAACCACCTTGAAAACTCGTCAGTACCAAAGCAACTTCTTGAGCGGCGAGGTGAACTGTTGTGAGTTCGTCGGGGCGCAGGGAACAAGGTTGCTTCCACTGGAGGGACATCAGGGCGAGCGATCGACCTTTGTGAATCACCGGCACGATCAAGTGAGCTTGAACGCCAGATTTTTGATAGTGCGGCAGACTAGCTAGGGCTGCGTCGCTGGCAATATTTACAGCACCCTGAATAGTTTGAGAGGAAATTGCCTCTCCAACCAGAGGGTCATCAGCCAGCCAATTTTCCACAGTTTGTCCGCTGGTGTGAGTGCCTTGGACTGGCATTAAAACATTTTCTTCCAACATTTGCAAGATGCAAACATCCGCCAAAAAATTATCGCTAACAGCAGTAGCCATTGGTTCTAAACTCAGTTCCAAATTCGGATAATCCACAGCCGCCTGCATGATTGTTGCTAACAGTTGTATTTGATTTTGGGCGCGGTGCAATTCCTCAGTCCGCTGCTTGAGAACTTCATAAGTCTCGGCAGCTTTTTGCACCACCATTTTCAATTCGTTAGGGTCCCAAGGCTTGGTGATATACTTGTAAACCTGTCCAGAGTTAATTGCATCCACTAAGTCTTCAATGTCCGTAAAACCCGTCAAGATAATTCTGACGGTATTCGGAAACTGTGGTACGGTCTTGCTGAGAAACTCTGTTCCCTTCATTTCAGGCATCCGCTGGTCGGAAATGATGACGGCGACCTCGCCCTCAATACCGAGGACTTCCAAGGCGCGAATCCCGCTATCAGCTTTGAGTACGTTAAAATCTCGTCGGAAAGTGCGGTAGAGTAAATCCAGATTGTCTGGTTCATCGTCTACTACCAACATTTTGGGTTTTTTCGGTCGGTGTAGGGTCATGAGCTGGCGTTTAATTTGATCGAGCTCTGGAATGGCATTATCCATAACAATACGATAAACTCCCCTTGGTAAATTTAGGCGAGCAACTATTCTGTAACAATAGTCTCATACTTCCCTTACTATCAATCGATCGCTCTGCCGCGACACGATGCTTGCTGATATCGAATCACACTTGACATCCGCCCCGGCGTGAACGCACGGGGATTCTAGAAATCACTTTCTAGACCTTTCTGCTTCATCGCAACCGCCATCAGACTTATGCCTATCCGGTCTTACGTTCGCTCCACAGACTTTCACCGCAAGCCCTGCGGCAAGTATATTTTGGGCGGCGTTGATATCTCGGTCGTGGTGAGTGCTGCATTTAGGGCAGTCCCATTCCCTCAGATTCAACGGCAGCCTTTCAACGATGTGACCGCAATGCCCACACCGCTTAGAACTGGGAAACCAACGATCGATCTTAATCAAAGTGCGATCGTACCATTTACACTTGTATTCAAGTTGCCTTACCAACTCACCCCAACTTGCATCACTGATGGAGAGGGCGAGTTTGTGATTTTTCACCAGATTCTTCACAGCCAAGTCTTCTACGGCGATGGTTTGGTTTTCTCTCACCAACCGAGTTGTCAACTTGTGAAGAAAATCTTGTCTAGCATCGCTAATTTCCGCATAAACTCTAGCGACTTTCAAACGCGCTTTTTGGCGATTTTTAGAGTCTTTTTGCTTGCGACTCAATGCTTTTTTAGCTTTTGAGAGTTTGTGGCGTTTCGCCTTGAAACATGAGGGATTGGTAATTTTTTCACCCGTACTCAGGGCCATCAAACTCGTAATACCCAAATCAATCCCGACTTCATTAGGAGACTGGGGCAATGGTTCAATCTCGATATCCACCAACAGCGAAACACTCCAGCGTCCAGCAGGCGATAGTCTCACCGTGACGCTAGAAGGTTCTGCGCCTTGAGGGATAGCCCGACTCCACCGAATCGCCAAGGCTTCAAGGGTTTTCGCCAAGAACAGTTGACCGTCTCGCCATTTGAAGGCAGACTTGGTAAATTCTGCACTGCCGCCATTGCGCTTTTTCTTAAAGTTGGGGTATTTCGCCCGTCCTGCAAAGAAGTTAGAAAATGCAGATTGCAGGTGTCTCAAGCCCTGTTGCAAGGGGACGCTACTAACGTCATTAAGGAAATCAAGATCCTCTTGTTTTTTCCATGCAGTCAACAAACTAGAGGTTTCGGTGTAGCCAACTCGCTCTTGCCGTTCGTACCATGCCTCAGTTCTGGCCCAGAGAGCGCGGTTGTAGACCAATCGAGTACAGCCCAAGGTTCTCCGAAGCAAGGTTTCTTGCTCCGGAGTCGGATAGAAGCGGTACTTGAAAGCTTTTTGTGTCATGCTTACATTCTAGCACTTACTTTGTGAGCAAACCTGAAGATATTGTAAAGCTGTCCTCAAAGGACGGGGTTTTTACCCAAATTTCTGATAAATTAGCACTGGTTTTTGATTAAATTATGACTGATACACCTCAAGATTTCTCGCCTTCTGCACCTGCACCCTCCACTAATGCTGTGGATGTCGAAAAGTTAATTCGATCGCTCCGCCGCAAGGAAGGCACTTGGGTAGAGTGGGGACAAGCCTGCACCGCCTTACAGCAAGCAGGCTGGAGTTCTCAGAAGGTTTTTGAAGCAACTGGTTTTGAGCCAATTCAGCAAAATCAAGTCAGCGTCGCAGCCCAAGTTTACACCAGCATGGTCAACGCTGGCGGTTCGGAAGAAGTTCGATCGCACTTTCTACGCAAAGGAAGTGATATTTTATACGAATTTCGGATTTTGTCTCAGACAGAGCGAGCCGGAGCAGCAGCTTTGATCCTAGCCCACAATTTGGATGTTGACGATGCTCGTCAAGTTGCCAAAGCCATGAAGGAGTTTTCGCACTTCGGGAGTCTCCCGCAGGGGTTCACAGACACTCCAGGGGATGCTGTAGCCTACCAGTGCTGGCAGTTGGCGAGACAGAAAAGCGATTTGCAAGAGCGATCGCGCTTAATTGCTCGCGGCTTAAAATTAGCTAGCAGCCAAACAGCTAGGGGGCAAATCGAGCAATTGCTCGTAGATTTTACCGTAGTTCCGAGGCGGGAAGCGCCCCGCTTACCCACCTACAGGGTCGATTCAGAGGAACAACTGCCCCGGATTGTCCCGGTTGCCGGCAAATTGCCGCTTACTGCGTCAGATTTGATAGCAGTGCCTTTACCGGAGGAAATCGAGCCGTTCCGAATGGTAAAATTTGCCGGAGCCGGAGCTTGGGTGGCGATTCCCGGATGGCAGGTAATTTTGAAAGCCGAAGATCCAGTGGCGATTTTGGAAATGAGCGATCGATTGCCGGTACCGCTGCAAGGTAAAGTTGAAGAAGTTTTGATTATTGCCGATCGCGCCCAAAGACAGTGGGATGCTGACAGTTATTTCCTCGCAGACAACGGGGGAAATTTAGAATTGCAATGGTTTGAAACATCCCCGCAGTTGTCGATTTTGGGACGAGTCGTGCTGGTGATGAGACCGAAGAAGATTCTGGATGAAGATTATACCAAAGATGGATGGCAAATAGACGATTAGTCAGTTGTTAGTTGTCAGTTGTTAGTTGTTAGTTGTTAGTTATTGGTTGTTGGTTGTTAGTTGTTGGTTGTTAGTTGTCATTAGTGGCCATAGGGTGTGTCGCTTGCAGACGATATTTGGAGCCAATCGACAATCTCCGCGCGACGCACCTTCTACCATTGGCGATTTTAAATTAGGAAGGATATCAAGTCCGCTCTATCGCAATATTTCGGCGTTTGGTGCGTCGCTACCCGATTGTCGATTTGTTCCAAATATGATCTGCAAGCGACACACCCTACAAACTTCTTCCTTCCTTCTTCCTTCTGCATGATGACGTTGTACGGAAAGCTCGGAGGCGACAGCAAAACATGACTAATGACTACTGACTAATGACTACTGACTACTGACTACTGACTACTGAGGCGGTTTCGGTTCTTGAATTTTCGGAACAGAATGCTGTTTCTTAAATCGAACAACACCGTAAACCGCCGCACCAATTAGCAGAAAATAAGGACTGTAAGCTAACATCCAAATAGCCAAACCAAACAAACCGAGCGTCAATTCGCCCACAGAATGAGTCGCTTTCCCCCAAGTTTCCTGCGCCCGCAAACCGAGAGAAGGTTCGGGATCTTGCTGAGCCGAGACTGCGGCTTCTAAAGTTAAACTAATTGTCGAATAAGCTACTTGATTCCGCAAACTTTTTAACTCAGCATCAATCCGCTCGATCGACTCCCGAATATTGCTCAACTCTTGAGCAGCTTTCAACACATCCCCCACAGAACCCGATCGCTCCATAATTTTTAACACAACTTCTTCCGATTTGCGAAGATTCCGCAGCCTAGCGTCATTATCAACTAATTGAGTAGTAACATCCTCAGCCGTAAGCCCTCGATTCTGTACGCTTCCGAGTTTTGCTAAAGCATCTAAAGTAGTTTCTAACTTTGCTTGAGGTACTCGAATCTCCAACGTTGCGGTTTGGCGGATACTAGAATCCGGTGGCTTTTGGTTTTGGAAACCCAAGATATCGCCTTGCTGCTTTTTCACAATCTCGGTAACAGATTTAGTGCTAGTGTCAATTGATTTGACAACGACACTGAGCTCGGCTTTTTTAATCAGTTGGGGAGTAGTTGCTGGAGTTTCTGGAGGTGCTGTTTTGGATACAGCAGAAGTTTTTGGCTGTGCGCCTTGTCTTGCGACTGGGGCGGGTGCCTGTTGCGGTGCAGATGCGACAATTTGGTTTTCGCGACTGCTGGATGAATCTGCGCTACCTCCAACGCTGGAGGGCGAATTTGCGGCACAACTCGGTAAAGCAATAGCTGAAGATAAAGTTAAAAATGCCGCCACAGCAAAACGAATTGTGCTGTTGTTGGGTTGGTTTAGGTGGGGCTGGTGCGGCCGGGAATTGGTTTTGAGTTGAGTTTTCATTAGGGTTTTTCCTGTAAGGTATTGAATTTTATGCTGGTTTTAATTTAAGCTCGGATAGATGGTGTTAGTTTAGCCGATACAAAAATGGAAACGGTTGGGGTTGAAGATTTTGGGATTTTTAACCGCAGATGAACGCAGATAAACGCGGATGTAATAATGACTGATGAATTTGATTTGGATTTTAGCCGATCGACTACTGAGATCGATCGCCCTGACAGCACTTTCTCCGAGTTAGAGCCGGCGGCTTTTTTGGTGGCAGCTTGCGGTAAAATTCGTGAGAGCCTGCGTAAGGGGCAGCACGAGATGGCGGATTGGACAGGCGGCCCCCTTGCCGTTTCCGCCGTTCCAGGGGCCGGGAAGTCTACGGGAATGGCCGCTGCGTCCGCAATTGCGATCGCCCGCCATCGGCTTCACAACCGCCGCCAGTTAATTGTGGTGACATTTACGCGATCGGCTGCTGCTAATATTAAAGCTAAAATTCGCCAAAGATTAGGAGAATTGTCTTTATCCCAAGGCGGTTTTGCAGTACACACATTGCACGGTTTAGCTTTAAACATTGCCATGCGCCATCCCGATTTATCGGGTTTAAATTTAGAAAATTCTACCTTAGTGACTCCGACTCAAAGTCACCGCTTAATTCGCACTTGTGTAGAACTTTGGATCGCCGAAAATCCCCGCCGATATCAAATTTTGCTAGAAGGACAGCAATTTGATGGAGAGGAAACAGAGAGGCTGCGGCGACAATCGGTTTTGCGGACGGAGATTTTGCCGCAGTTAGCTAAAACTGTGATTCACGAGGCGAAATCTTCTGGTTTGTCTCCCGAAGAGTTGTTAGAAAGGGGCGAGGGAGATTCGAGCGACGACTATCAAATTTTAGCCGTAGCTGGCGGTTTATATCAAAAATATCAGACTTTGTTGAGGAGTCGAGAATTTATCGATTACGACGAAATGATTTTAGCAGCTTTGCGGGTGTTGGACAATCCGGGAGCAAAGGCGATCGAGCAAAAGCAAGTATTTGCCGTTTTCGAGGACGAAGCCCAGGATTCAACACCTTTGCAAACTGAACTTTTGCAAACATTGGCTCAAGATCCAGACTCTCCTAATTCACCTCCCAATTTTATCAGAGTTGGCGATCCAAATCAAGCGATAAATTCTACATTCACTCCCGCAGACCCGATTTATTTTAACAAATTTTGTGACGAGTGCGAAGTTGAAAATAAGTTAGCGACAATGGACGGCGCAGGCCGCAGCAGCCAGGTAATTATCGATGCAGCTAACTTTATGTTGCAATGGGTAAATCGCTCGGAATTAGCCGGAACCGAACAGCCTTTTCGCAACCAAATTATTCAAACAGTTCCCAGCGATGACCCCCAACAAAATGCCAATCCCGATCCCATTGGGCGCGGTTTAGAATTGTGTAATCCCAGGGATATTTACCATAGTGTTGAGTTAATTGGTAAGCGGGTAATTGAGTTAGTTGAGCAATTTTTGCCTGCGAATTTTGAATGGGTAAACCCTGACCAAAATATCCAATCAGGCGGTGAAGAAAGGAATGCAGAAAATAGCCCAAAATTGCCCTTAGAACATCTCAAATCAATGGCAGTTTTGGTGCGGGAAAACAAACAAGGCAAGTTTATCAAAGAAGTTCTAGAAAATCCGCAAAAACACGGATTAAGCTTTGATTTGCGTAAATACGGAATTAAAATTGAGGATGTGGGAGAACGCGACAGACATTCTCAAGTACCTTGGGAAATCTTAACACTGCTGCAATTTCTCGATCGCCCGCACTCACCAGATTACCTGAAAGCAGCATTAAAGATTTTGAGCGATCGGCAACTCATCCCCAAACAAGACTACAATGCCTTTACAACCAGCCCCGAACAATTCCTCTACCCAGGCCCCCTAGACCCGCAGCAGTCAGATCCCGTGCAGAAATGTCGCTATTTTTGTTGCAGTTTACTGCAAGCACGCTTAGAATTACCACCATACCAAATTATCTCATTTTTAGCCTTAGCGCTGCAATACGACCAAACAGAATTAGCCACAGCCGACAAATTAGCAGAAAGAGTAGCAATCCAAACCGCCGGCAACAATTCAATGCACAATATATTAGACGTACTGAGCGAAATTGTCAGTTCCGAAAGATTTGAACCTGTAGATGCAGACGACAAAATAGAAGAACGTTATACCAGCAAAGGTCAACTCACAATTATTACCATGCACAAAGCTAAAGGCTTAGATTGGGATTGCGTATTTTTGCCATTTCTGCACGAACAAACTATCCCCGGAAGTTTGCGAGTTTTGCCACAAACTAGATTTTTAGGAGATTTCACCTTAGCAGAGGTAGCGAGAGCAAAAATTAGAGCGAGTTTGCACGAAAAATATCCTTTACCAAATCTCGGTGAAGCGTGGGAACAAGCAGGTTATTTGAAAACAGCAGAAGAATTTAGATTGCTTTACGTAGCGATGACTAGAGCCAAAAGTTTGCTGTGGATGGCGGCCGAGAATAAAGGGCCTTTTACTTGGAACAAACCAGAGAATTTGCAAACTCAAAAACCTTGTCCGGTGATGCCAGTTTTGAAACAGAGATTTCCTGGGAATGTGATGTTGTAAAATAGATTTTTGAAACGAACCGCGAAGACGCAAAGGACGCGAAGAGAAGAAAAGAAAGACTTTCGCCAAAAAAACTTCTCTTTTCTTCCTTCGTGTTCTTCGCGCCTTCGCGGTTCGTTAAAAAAAATCTCATTCATAAATGAAATATAATTGCACTCAAACTCACTATGACTAACCCAGAAATTCGCACAACTAACGTCACAATTCCCAAATGTGATGTTGTAAAATAGATTTTTGAAACAAACCGCGAAGACGCAAAGGACGCGAAGAGAAGAAAAGAAAGACTTTCGCCAAAAAAACTTCTCTTTTCTTCCTTCGTGTTCTTCGCGCCTTCGCGGTTCGTTAAAAAAAATCTCATTCACAAATGAAATATAATTGCACTCAAACTCACTATGACTAACCCAGAAATTCGCACAGCTAACGTCACAATTCCCAACAAAGATTTACAAATTGCCGCTTACCTAGCCCAACCCGCCACCGCCGGCGAATTTCCCGCAGTTATCGTCATCCAAGAAATCTTTGGCGTTAACTCGCACATCCGCGAGGTTACTGACAGAATAGCAAAGGAAGGATATGTGGCGATCGCCCCGGCCATCTACCAGCGCCAAGCCCCCAACTTTGAAACCGGTTACGCGCCGGAAGATATCGAAATCGGCAGAGAATACAAAGAACAAACTACCGCATCCGAACTCCTCAGTGACATTCAAGCCACCATCGATTACCTCAAAACTTTACCATTCGTCAAACCACAAGGTTTTGGCTGCATCGGTTTCTGCTTCGGCGGACACGTAGCCTACCTTGCCGCTACTTTGCCCGAAATCAAGGCTACAGCGTCTTTCTACGGCGCTGGTATCGCTACGAATACCCCCGGTGGCGATACTCGGACGATCGCCCGTACAGCCGACATTCAAGGCACTCTCTACGCCTTTTTTGGCACTCAAGACCCCAGCATTCCCAAAGAACAAGTTGACCAAATCGCTGCCGAATTGGAAAAACACAGAATTCCTCACCAAATTTTCCAGTACAATGCGGATCATGGCTTTTTCTGCGACCATCGCGGCAGTTTCGACGCTACCGCCGCAGCAGAGTCGTGGGTGCAGGTGAAGCAGTTATTTCATCACGAACTTCAACTAGCTTAGAGAGTGGAAGATGGGGAGATGGGGAGAGTGGGAGAATAGGAGAGTGGGAGAGTGGGAGAGTGGGAGAGTGGGGGAAAATCTTCCTTCTTTCTTCAACATATGACAACTGTCAACTAACAACTGACAACTGACAACTGACAACTGACAACTGATAAATAAACTGACATGAATTCCAAATCTACAGGTTCTCAAAGCGCAAAAGCATCTTTTTCAATGGATGATTTTGCTAAAGCCCTCGAACAGCACAATTACGAGTTCCAGAAGGGACAAGTCGTGCGCGGCAAAGTGTTCGAGTACGACTCAAACGGTGCGTATGTTGATATCGGCGGCAAGTCTTCGGCTTTTTTGCCGATCGCAGAGGCTGCTTTGAGAACGGTTACGGATTTGTCGGAAGTGGTTCCGCTAAACGAGGAACAGGACTTTTTAATTATCCGGGAACAAGACGCAGACGGCCAAGTTACTCTGTCTCTGAAACAGTTACAAGTTCAGCAAGCTTGGGAAGATTTAGTTGCATTGCAGGAAACCGGTAAAGTGCTTCAGGTGCGGGTTTCTGGCGCGAATAAGGGCGGCGTGACGGTGGACGTTGAGGGAATGCGCGGTTTTATTCCCCGATCGCACTTAGCCCAACGCGATAACATAGAATCGTTAATTGGTCAATCTTTGACGGTGAATTTTTTGGAAGTGGATCGCGATCGAGACAAACTCGTACTTTCCCAGCGGATGGCCTCTCAATCGAGCGCCTTCAGTCAGTTGCAAATCGGTCAGTTAGTGGAAGGAAAAGTTAGCAGCATCAAGCCTTTTGGCGTGTTTGTGGACTTGGAAGGAGTTAGCGGTTTACTCCACATCAAGCAAATCAGCCAAAAATATATTGATAACCTGGCACAGGTTTTTGCTCCCGGTCAACCTATAAAGGCGCTGGTAGTTGACCTCGACGAAGGTCGCGGGCGGATTTCCCTTTCCACTCGGGTACTGGAAAATTATCCAGGGGAAATGGTGGATAAAATGGCTGATGTCATGGATACCGCAGAAGAGCGATCGGAACGCGCTAGAAAGACTCTTTCTTAGGTCTTGATATAATTAAGCTGTTCTCTATTTAAATTGTGTGTCAAGAATCAATCAAACCATTAGTGGGATCTTGCTCTGAGCAGCGTCCCGAATATGCAATTTAAATGGGCGACAGCTTACCACCCCAGAGCTGATTCATTCTCTTGTAGGGGTAATCACCCCGTGGTTACTCCAGCCCATGAAATGAGGACAAATCGTCGGTGAATAGGGTCGGCACGGGGCACGACCCTACAAAATTATCATTTTTTGTAGAATGAATCAGCCCTGCTTATCACCCCACTTTTTAAAGCAGTCGGGGCTCTCATTTATCTTCCCTTAACCCCATTAGCTACTACTCCAAATACTTTAATATCGGCTGCATTTAGTTGATCTAAAGCTTTGCTTACCATGTCTCTATCGGTCTTTTCTATTTTTACTATCAGCACTGTACCATTAGTTTGAGAAGCTACTAAATGACCATCAGCTAAACCAATTAAAGGTGGCGTATCGTAAATTACCAAATCAAATAATACCAGGAACTGCTCCATTAAATAGTGCATTTTTTTTGAAGAAAGTAATTTAATTTGATCTGGGGGAATAGTACCAGCAGTGAGGACAAAAAGATTCTCATCGTCAGGTAATCGCTGAATAGCCTCATTTAAACTTAAATCAGAAGTCAAAGCATCACTTAAACCTCTCATATTTGAGATGCCAAGGTATGTGTGCAGTTGAGGAAAACGCATATTAGCATCTACTAATAATACTCGCTTACCTACAGCAGAAGCAGTTTTAGCTAAATAAACTGCTACAGTGGATTTACCCTCACCTTTAGCAGTCGAAGTGATAGTTAAAGAACTTATTGGATCTTCAGCATTTAATAACTGAATATTTGCATATAAGTAATGAAATGCCTCAATCAAAGGAAAATCCCGATCGTTAGACATTATTATTTGTCTTAAACCTGCGCTGTGAGTTGTTGAATTTACGCTAGTGAACTTACTTGATATCCTTTGCCTCCTACGAGATTTAATATTCATTGCTTTGGCGATCGGGATAACTCCCAAAAGGGGGCGTTTAGCTAAGGATTTAATTTCTTCTGGAGTATGGAAAACAGTATTTAAAACTTCTACTAAGAAACCTACAGCAATACCTAGTAAACTACTAATCACGATCGCTATAGCTAAGTGGCGCTTGGTTGGTTTTGGTTGGACTATATGGAGATCACCATTGTCCTCTGTGACTAACTGTGGTTTAGATATAATTTGCCAAGAGCCATCAATTTGACCAGCATCTAGTTGTAAGGTTTTTTGTTTTTCTAGGAACAGTTTGAGAGTATCTTTAGCTAGTTCTAGTTTTAATTGTATTTCATCATAGCGACGTTGAGCTTGGGGCATTTGAGTGATTTTTGCTTGCAGTAAATTTTGGCTATTAGTTATCAATCGCTCGCGAGCTTCCAACTGTTCTAGTTGTGATTTCATCTGAAGGAGGACAGACTCAGCTTCTTTTTGCATTAAATCGCGCAAACTTTGCTGTTTTTCCCGCAAAGATTGAATGGGAAGGCTATTTTCATAAAACTGAGTAGAGCTTAAAGCTAATTGCGACTCTATTTCATTTACTTTGCTCATTAAACTTTCATAAGACTTTGGTCTAACATCAACAATCCAGCGATTATCGCCCGTTAAAGATATTTTTTTATAGCTTTCATATTGCTGCCTACTTTCTGCTAGTTGTGCTTGTACTTCGAGGCGACGATTAGCTAAACTATCTAGCTGATCTGATAGGCTGCGGCTGCGTAGTTCTGGTTGATTAAAGCTATACTTAACTCTTAATACTTGTAATTCTTGTTGCAAGTTATCTACTTTCTGCTGGAGGGGTGATATTTGTCTAGCAATAAAATCTATACTTTGTTTGCCAACTCTTAAGCGCTCTTTGTCCATATATTCTACGTAATATTTGGCCATTTCTTCCAGCACATATTTTATGCGCTTGGGGTTGGGATCGCGGTATCTAATATCTAGGAGTTTAGTACCCCCCTGCTTTCCATCTCGCAAGAAAGTCACACGTTCGATAGTTAAGCGATTTTTGAGAGTTTTATATTCAATATTTGGATATCTTTTTTGTAATTTATTAATTAATGGTATTAGCACTTCTGGGGTTTTCAAAACCCGCGTCAAACTTTGATAATCCACTGAGGAACCGTCTTCCGCTGATGATTTAATTTTGTTCAAGTCTGTTATACCTAAACTATTATTTTGAGCTTGGACTAAGAGCTTTGATAGCCGATCGTCCGTCGTAAGAGGTTCTACTAAAACAGTAAATTTTCCTTCGTAATCAGAAACAATCTTTTTGGCATTCCAGATAATGAAACTACCGCTCAAAGTAGCTATGCTAGCAGCTACTATGGTCATCACCATAAGGCGACGTTTGACGACAGCTATTACCCAATTCATATCAAGGACTTGGTCATCCTCCTCTGGGGTATTAGCTAGGTAATTAGCGGAGGGGACAGACAGATATTGAGCATTAAGGTCATTCTTGATGGAAGAAAACAGTTTTTTATCCATAAGACAAATGTTATTTGATTCCTAATTTCCTAATAGCTTTAACAGTTCTATGAGCCTGGTAGGAACGAGTATTCCACCAATAATATTACCAAATGGTGCGAGAATCGTATTAATATTGTCCCCCCAGATAGCAGTCCTAGAACGTGCCACTATAATTATATCATTATCTTGAATAAGTGGGTTGGTTTGAGCATCGATTCCTTGATTCAAATTAATTTGTATTTGGGAACGGGATATAGTGCCATTAGGATTCAGCCGGATCAGTTCCACAGCTTTAGAGTTAGCGCGACTTGCTCTGAAACCCCCCGCACTCATAATTGCTTGATTTAAAGTAGTATTAGGAGGTAATTTGAGTCCCCCCGGAGTATTGACTTCTCCGATAACACTCACTTGCACAGTCCCCGGAGCAAAGCTAGCATTAGCTAGAACAGAAACTTCTCCTGGGTCGATCGCCGTCGCGGTCGGGACAAAAATAATATCCCCTTCTTGCAGCATAGTATCTTGAGATGTATCTTGTTCTTGCAAATATTGCCAGAGGTTAATAGTGCTGATTTGTTGTTTGCCGCTTCTAGTATAACGTTGAAGTTGAATTTGGCGAATATCAGCGATTGATGTGATGCCCCCAGCTAGTTGTAAAGCTCGAATGATGGTCGGTTGTCCGTTGGTTCTTTGACCATTTTGGGTATCACCACCGATCACTACATACCTACCCGGGCGCTTTACCTCTCCGAATACTGACACAGTACGGGGTTGCTCTGCTGGTTGAGAAAAGTTAGATTCACTAACTTGATTTACTTCTGCTAAGTTAATTGTTTCTTGAGGGGGAACCAATATTTGATCTCCATCTCGCAACGTTATATCTTGGGTTGTTTGACCAGTTTGTAAATAATCCCATAGGTTATAAGTTATAGTTATTTGTTGGTTGCCATTGACCCGACGTCGGACAATTACTCGGCGGATATCGGCGCTAGCTCGAATACCCCCAGCTTTTTCTAAAGCTTGAGGAAGTGTGGGAAACTGCACCGATGGGCTAGTTCCACCTCCATTAGCTAGAGGTAATAAGTAGGAGCCGGGACGACTTATTTCACCGGACAACCAAATATTCAGCGGGCGGGCAGCTTGTAAGCTGATGGTAACTAAAGGTCTTTTGACGATGCGACCATAAGCTTTAGTGATAACTTGGGCGGCCTGTTCTAAAGTTAATCCTTGAAGGGAAACACTACCAATAATCGGGATTTGAATAGCTCCCCCAGCGGGAATTTGATACTCCCCACTAAGCTGGGGCAAATCGTAGATATCAATTTTGATATTGTCTCCACCACCTAAATAATAGTCAGTATTAATCCTGATTGCGGGGGAGCCGGACTGAGCGAAGTTGGTTTGAGGGTAGGAGAGAGTGAGTACCAGCACCAGCAGTGGCACTTTTAAGGCAGGAACGGTAAGCCATTTCATAGGTAGCAACAAATTTGATGATAGAGGTAAAGCCATGAAAGATATTTTAAGGGTGCCGATGTTTGCGTTGATGCTTTTCTGTTTAGCGGCCATCTTCTGTGTAACTCTTTATATTTTAGTCGCACGATATCCCAAATTTGGTGTCACATTAGAAAAGATTTTTGTGGTGATATTTTTTTTAACCTTCACTGGTATCACTGCCATGCCCTTTCCTAAACTCCATCCTAGCGTTTTATATAACTTTAACACTACACCCCCAACAATTATTGGTCAAATTGCTATTTATAGTGCGATGATATTAATGTTATTTCCCCGATTAACTAAAACTATCCATAAAACAGTTTATCTAGTCATTAAATGGATATCAGGAGACCCTTTTTTGGGTTTGTTTTTGTTGATGGTGACTCTATCTGGCTTGTGGTCACAAACTCCTGAAATTACTTTACGGGCTGTTTGTGCTCTGTGGCAAATAACACTGGTTTCTATTTATGTCGGTAAACAGTATAGTTGGTCGGAAATTTATGGATTATTGAGATGGCTAAGTTGTATATTAGCTTTATGGGGAGTTGTGAAAACAAATCCAGCAGCGGACGGTTGTTGGAGAGGAGTTGTCGGTCATAAAAACCCTTTTTCTTTTCAAATGGCTAATACTGCTTCTTTATGGATATTATATGCTTTTAAAGAAAAGAAATATCGATATTTCTCCTTATTTATAACCCTAATAGCTTTAGTGGGGTTGCAAAAAGGTTGTAGTGGTGCTAGTCGAATTTTGACAGTGGTATTAATCAGTTTGTGGAGTTATCTAGCCCTATTAAAAAAATTACCTGTAAAATGGGCTTTTGTCTGCTTTATATTATTTTTGGTGACGAGTATAGGTATAAGTATTTTAGTATTAAATAATTTAGAGGCTATTGTTGTCGATGGTTTGCAAAAAGATATGACTTTAACGGGTAGAACCGATTTTTGGCCTTTAATTATTGATCGAATTAATCAAAATAATCCCCTATTTGGTTATGGGATGGCAGGATTTTGGCAGCCTTGGCGTGGCTTGGACAATCCAGCTTACGGAATTGTGGTAGTTAAAACTGGTTTTGTGCCACCCCACTCTCACAATGGTTTTATCGATCTACTTTGCGAACTGGGTTGGGTCGGATTGTTGTTGTTTATTTTGTCATTTTTTAATAATATATTTAGAGGTATAAAGTACCTAGTTAAAGAAAGTTTTCCCGAGTCAGCTTTGCCTTTATATTTATTAACATTTATGCTAATGACTAATTTGACAGAGACGGGATTATTTGGGATTGGGACTTCTTGGTGTTGGTATGTAGTTTTATCGGTAAAATTGAGCTTAGATACGACAGATAAGGATCATAAAAAATGATGATGTCAGTATTTTGTTAGACTGATTAATCCGGAGACTCGATCGCACACTGTTTAGCCTGAGCTCCAATAATAACTAATACCATGTCCGGTTAATTACCATAACAAAAGCGGATCGCACGTGCGGAATGCGAGTCTGATGTAGAAAAAACTCGCATTCCGAACGATCGAACCTGACGTATATCGGTCAGTCAAGATCTCATTTTTTTGAGAACTGTTATATATAGAATGGTGTGCGTAAGTCTAGTTTACTTAACATGACTCGTCGAAGTTGTTTCAGTCTCAACCTGTGCTTCCACCGGCCAAGCATTTTCCATATCTAGTGATTGTTTCGGCTGATAAACTGCTAAGTCAAACCAGAAAGTCGTACCCACATTAACTTCGCTCACTAAATTAATTTTAGTGTGGTGCTTGTCAATAATGTTGCGGACAATAGAAAGACCTAACCCCGTTCCTTCTAGAGTGTGAACTCGGTTTTCTACCCGGAAAAAGCGCTCGAAAATTGCTTTTTGGTCTGCGGTATCTATACCAATACCAGTATCAGAAATTTCTATCCGCACTACCGGAAAATCTATAGAGTCAGGTAATAAGTTGTGGTTCCCGGATGTGTCGTCTTTGTGGGTTGCCTCCTCCGACTCTATCAAATACGCTCGAATTGCCACTTTGCCGCCAGCCTCGGTAAACTTTAAGGCATTTCCTACTAAATTTGCAAATACTTGCAGCAGCAAATCGTAATGACCTAAAGCGGGCGGCAAACACGGGTCAACTTGTTGCTCTAATTCGATGCCTTTATCCTTGGCATTTAACTGATAAGTCCGCAGGGTTTGTTCAACTGCTTGCGGGAGGTCAACGGCCTCTAATTCATAGATTCGGCAGGATTCCAGGCGCGACAAGTCTAACACGTCGTTGACTAAACGGGTGAGGCGATCGGTTTCTCGATTGGCAATTTCTAGAA
This sequence comes from Tychonema sp. LEGE 06208, assembly GCF_015207505.1. GTDB lineage: Bacteria > Cyanobacteriota > Cyanobacteriia > Cyanobacteriales > Microcoleaceae > Microcoleus. Next base: position 75,211 of record NZ_JADEWT010000007.1, on the reverse strand, counting down.
ATTCCCGGCGCTCGCTTTCTTGCAGGTCTTCTCCGTACTCGTAGAGAGTTTCAATAAAAGATTTGATATTAAATAAAGGCGTTCTCAATTCGTGAGAAATATTGCTAATAAAATTGCTTTTAGCCTCATTTAATTCTACTTCGCGGGTGATGTCCTGAACTGTCATGGCGATGCCTTTGAGACTTTCTCGGTACTGTCCAGAACCTTGATGTTTGGAGGCTTCTTCGTAGAAAGTACACTCTACTGCGATCGGGCGTTGCGACTCGGTACAGGTATTTTCTTCGTCGCGGACGCAGCTTTTGCAAAGCGGTTCTGCACCAGGGGCTTTGTGGAGAATTACGGTGGTTAGCAGAATCCGAATTGTGCGGTTGACGGGTTCTTTTAGAGAAATCCGAAATTCGCCGCCTTCGCGATCGCCCGCAGCTATTTCCTGCAGGGGTCTTGCCAAATCGCGCTGCACTTCTGCTGGTAAAATCTGCAGGACATTAATTCCCATCGCATTTTTACCTTCCCATCCAAAAATCCGCCTCCCCGTCGGGTTGACTAAAATTACCTGCAAATTCGCATCCAACAACAGCGCCCCGTCAGCAATAGTTGAAACCAAAGTTTCCAGCTTCGCTTTTTCCGCTGTCAACTCTTCAATATTTTGTTCTTCATAACTTTCTAATTTCTCGGCCATCTCGTTAAAACTGCCAATCAACTCGCCCAATTCTCCGCCCAAAGGCAGGTCAACTCGCTGCTTAAAATTCCCGCCAGCGATATTTTTGACCCCAAATACTAATTGTTTGATCGGGTGAGTAATTGTCAGGGCATTAAATACAGCCCCCAAAATAACCATCACCCAAATGGTGACAAATACTGCTAAAGTGACATCCCTAGTCAGATTTGAAGATATCACTGCTGCGGGATTTGGGTTAATGCCGATCGCCAAAACTCCCAAATACTTGTCTTCGTGAATTAGTGGCACAAATACGTCGGTAACTTCTCCATCGGGCGTCAAATGCTGCCGCACCAAAGGCACAGAAGTCAAATTTCTCGCCTCAATGTCGGCGATAAAATTATCCGGGAGTTTAATTTGGCGGCGCAGTGTCAGGGAAGTACGCACCTCGGATTCGGAGAAAGGTATCCCCAGAAAAATATCTCCTCCTTCGTCGGCGTACAGCATATAGCGGACGCTGGAGGTGCTGCTGTAAAATTGTCGGGAAAAGCGGGCGACTTCGGAGCGATCGTTCTTCGCAATCATTGGCGCCACATTTGCCGATAACAGCAAGCCGAGATCGCGGCCGTAGCGGGTATCGTTAAGTCGGGCATCTTCCTGGATAGTATTCACGGCCCAGAAAGTCAAGCCGCTCATAATTAACGAAACTACGAGGGTAGCAGCAGCCATCAGGCGAGTCTGGAGGGTAAAATCCGACCACCAGCGGGCAATAATTTCTCCGATTTTGTTTAGTATGGCCAGCATTTTACCAGTTCACCAGTTCAATATTAAAAACAAGATTAAGTCAGTAGTTATTAGTCAGTAGTCAGTAGTCAGTAGTCAGTAGTCAGTAGTTATTAGTCAGTAGTTATTAGTCAGTAGTCAGTAGTCAGTAGTTATTAGTCAGTAGTAGTGCGAGTGTCCCCGCTCCCTTTCCGTCCTGGGTCATGGGTCATGGGTCATTAGCGATCGGGCAACAAGGTAAAAGGGAAGAAGATATACACAGCAATCTTTTTAGCGATCGATATTTCACGTTTAATTAGGTAAATTTGCTTAATAGAGTTTTTGGTCGATCGAATTTTCTGCAGCGACTTGTCCGCTACCGCCACCGCAGAGATGCCAAACTTCATTGTTACACTTCTACTTTGAGAATGCTTGGCTTTCCGATGGCGGTCGATCGCGCAATGCCTAATTGCTGCGATCGCCCAGGGCTCGACGGCCGATGTCGCGGCGACAGTAGACACCTTCAAATTGGATGCAATCTACCGCTGTGTAAGCTTTGTTTATAGCTTGTTCCAAAGTTTCCCCCGTCGCAGTCACGCCCAAAACGCGGCCGCCCTCGGTAACTAACTGCTGCTTCAACTGAGTACCGGCGTGAAACACCTCTGCACCGTTGGCTTCAGCTTCCTCAATACCTGTAATAACTTTGCCTTTTTGGTAACTTCCAGGATAGCCCCCCGAAGCCAAAACTACGCACACAGCAGCCCCCGACTTCCAGCGAATGGGATATTCGCCGAGACGCTGCTGACAACAAGCCAGCACCAAATCTTCTAGGGGAGTTTCCAACAGGGACAAAACCGCTTGAGTTTCGGGATCTCCGAAACGGCAGTTAAATTCTAAGACTTTCGGTTCTCCTTCCGCTGTAATCATTAAACCTGCGTAGAGAACGCCCCGGTAGTCGATATTGCGTTTTTGCAGCGCTGCGACGGTAGGTTCGAGAACTTCTGTTTGAATCCTGTCCATCAGTTCCGGGGTGACAATTGGGGCTGGGGCGTAGGCTCCCATACCGCCTGTGTTGGCTCCCTTGTCGCCTTCGCCGATGGCTTTGTGGTCTTGGGCCGGCAGCAGGGGTTCTACTACGATTCCGTCGGTGAGGGCGAGAATCGAGACTTCTTGACCTGTTAAAAATTCTTCGACAACGACTCGGATGTTATCGCTGCCGAATTCGCCGCGGAAAATGGTGTTGATGGCACTGTGAGCCATTTTGATGGTAGTAGCAACGGTGACTCCTTTGCCTGATGCTAGTCCGTCTGCTTTGATGACTATGGGAATTCCTTGCTCCACAACGTAGGCTTTGGCGGCTTCTGCGTTGGTAAATACGGCAGCTTTGGGTGTGGGGATGCCTGCTTCGAGCATCAATTGTTTGGCCCAGGATTTGCTCGATTCTATTTGGGCACCGGCTTTAGTGGGGCCAAAAATCATCACTTTTTTTTGTTGGAAGTAGTCAACGATGCCTAGCGATAGGGGCAATTCGGGCCCTACTATCACTAATCCGATGTTGTTGACCATCACAAAGCGTTCGATGCCTTGGAAGTCGTCGATGTTGAGCGACAGATTTTGACAGCCTTTGGTGGTAGCTGTGCCACCGTTGCCAGGTACGCAGAAGACTTGTTTAATCCGCGTAGATTCTAGCAGTTTTTTTACGATCGCGTGTTCGCGACCTCCATTCCCCACAACCAAAACTTTCACAGCATCCTCACCTATAAATTTTGTTCTCTGAATGTTTGATTTTCAGTGTTTGCACCTGTCTATCTGCTTTTTGCAGCGCCCTCAATTATGCCATGCTTAGCGCTAGGGAATTGCTAGATGTGGCACTTTTATGGAAGGCTGCGGCTCAACTGCTGTTTCCCTAATGCTGGGTTCGTGCAAGAATTAAAGACTTTCGCCACCCATTTTTTCTAGGTTCTGCCTCGAAAAAATCATGCAATTAAAACTCTTTTCTGGCTTTTAACTGTTCAATTAATGTAATTCATCGGGGGACAAATCGCGATAAAATAGGAAAGTTGACACCAGGAATTTTACTCACATGAAATCAAATCAAACCGCTGCGAGTTCGTCTGCCAAATTGAAGCGGGTGGGCGTTGTCGGCGGCGGCCAGCTAGCTTCGATGATGGGAGATGCTGCTAGCGCGCTGGGTATTGAATTGGTAGTGCAAACTCCTAATGCTACTGACCCGGCAGTTTCGGTTGCTGCGGGTGCTGTTTTGGCTGCTATTGATGATGTTAATGCTACTGCACAATTGGCTACTGGCTGCGATGTTATTACTTTTGAAAATGAGTTTGTTGATTTAGATGGTTTGCGATCGCTAGAACAGCAAGGTGTTTTATTTCAGCCGAGTTTGTCGTCGCTTTCTCCGTTGTTGGATAAGTACGTGCAGCGCTGTTATTTAAAAGGTTTGGGTTTGCCAACTCCGAGGTTTTGGACATGGGATTGCGGCGCGGATTTGCCGATCGACTTTCCGTTTGTGGTCAAAGTTCGCCGTCACGGTTATGACGGCCAAGGTACTTTTATTGTCAAGGATCGGGAGAGTTTTGAGTCGATTAGTGCTAAACTTAAAGGCCAGTCTTTACTGGTAGAAGAGTATGTGCCGTTCGATCGCGAGTTGGCCGTGATTGCTGCTCGATCGCCCGCTGGCGAAATTGCAATTTACCCGATCGTCGAAACCCAACAGCAAAATCAGGTTTGTCGCGTGGTAATCGCGCCCGCCGATATTAGTTTAGATCTGAAAGCCGAAGCAGGTGCGATCGCCCGCACTCTCCTCAACAGTTTGGAAGCTGTCGGCGTATTCGGCATAGAATTATTTTTAACCGCCGACAATAAGCTGTTAGTCAATGAAATTGCCCCCCGCACCCACAACTCGGGACATTTCACCATCGATGCTTGCGAAACTTCACAATTTGAACAGCATTTGCGCGCAGTTTGTCAACTCCCTTTAGGCAATTGCGATTTGAAATGTGCAGGTGCTGTGATGGTAAATTTGCTCGGCTACGAGTCTGCCGAGTCCGATTATGTAGAAAAACGAAAACAACTGGCACAAATTAGTGGCGCTTTTGTACATTGGTATGGTAAGAAACTATCGCGTCCCGGTCGCAAACTCGGTCACGTTACAGTTGTACTCGACGCAGAATCGGTGCAAAATGGGGAAACGTCCGCGAGTGCGATCGCTCAAACCGTAGAATCCATCTGGTATGCAGCTTAAATTGCTCGAAGCTTGCCAAAATCTGGTTAGTTGCTGTATATTAAATAAAGGTTCTACTGCGACGTTGGTGACTGCCAATAATGTTTTTTTGATCTATAACTCTTAACTCTCGGGAATCAAGATGTTTGGACAGCAGTAAACTGGGCTTGTACCCAGAAACTTTAAGTCCGAGCCAACGGTGCCCACCTGGTAAAATACCAGGTCAAAAGCTGAGGTAAGACGGCGTTGCGGGGAGCCATTATAATTTCGATTGAGATAGGCGCTGTGAAATACGGCCAGCCTATTTTTTTTGTTTAATTGGGCGAGCGCGAAGCGGAGGGATTGGGCGGAGCGAAGCGGAGGGATTGGGCGAGCGCGAAGCGGAGGGATTGGGCGGAGCGAAGCGGAGGGATTGGGAATTGGGCGAGCGCGAAGCGGAGGGATTGGGAATTGGGAATTAGTTTCGATCGCAAATAATCAATAACTACTGACTACTCAATGCTGACCAATAACCAATAACCAATAACTAATAACTTTAGCTGACGGGGCGACAGGTCGGTGTCCATTGCTGCAAACAACTGCAAGATTAGCCGATCGCCCAAGGCGCTGTATCTTCGAGCAATCCTGCTAAAATGCGACTAGGTGCGATCGGTTCAACTTCCGGCAAAAAGCGCCCGCCTTCAACTGCAGTCAATCCGAATTAACATTAATAAAAATGGTTTTTTCCATGCCCTACAGTGAATTTACACTCCGAAAGGCTAAACTGGTTTTTGGCTTAACAACAGTAGAAGCAGGGAGAATTTTGCCACCAACCGAGTCGATAGATCCTAGCTCCTATTTGATATAATCGCTAATTCAAGGATTGCCGCTGGCCACCGCTACGGGTTCTTAAAAAGCGCGATCGAAACTAATTATTAGTCCTATTTTAGTCGAATTCCGCAAGATTTTACAGCAGCAAGTGAGTCTATTCTCAAGAGAAGATTTTACTCTTAAGCCGGAGTTGGGATTGAGCGGAGTTTGCAATTTTTAAATCAGTAGCTCTCCCGAACAAATATTAATCGAAGCGCCTGCATTTGTGATTGTTGAAGCAAAAAAAGCTGATTTGAAAGTAGGTTTGGGACAGTGCGCGGCCTAAATGGTGGCGGCTCAAAAGTTTAATGAAATTAACAATATCCCGATCGCCAGAATTTACTGCATCATCAGCAGCGGTACTGTTTGGAGATTTTTGAAGTTGGAGGCAAAAACTCTGACAATTGACCTCCATGGCTCTGCTGTGCCTCCTGTGGAGCCACTGTTGGGGATGTTGGTTTGGATGGTTCGGGACGGTTAGCTCGATCGACCTCAGCCTGAAAATTCTACAATCTGGGGTTGCGCGAAACCAAGGTGATGGCGCGATCGCCCTCCGAAGCTCTCCCTAAATCCCCCCCGCAAATCTCCCTTGCAGAAAGTACCAAAAACGTGATACCTTTGAGCCTTGTGTCCAAATAACACCAGCTCATGCCAAAACTCAAAACTCGCAAAGCAGCCGCAAAGCGCTTTAGAGCGACCGGCACCGGTAAAATTGTGCGCCGCAAAGCCTACAAAAGCCACTTGCTGCAACACAAAAGTTCAGCTCGCAAAAGCCGTCTATCTAAGCTGGTCGTCATTGATGAGACCAACGACGCTAACGTCCGGTTAATGCTTCCATACTTGTAAAGTTTAACGGAAATTAAAAATGACACGGGTAAAACGCGGTAATGTCGCCAGAGCGCGCCGCAAAAAAATTCTCAAATTGGCCAAGGGTTTCCGAGGCGCACAGTCGAAACAGTTCCGCACAGCTAACCAGCGGGTGATGCAGGCCCTGCGTAACAGTTATCGCGATCGCAAAAAACGCAAGCGCGATTTCCGCCGCCTGTGGATTGCTCGGATCAATGCCGCATCTCGCCTACACGGTACGAGTTACAGCAAGCTGATCGGCAACATGAGGAAGGCTAATATCGAAATCAACCGCAAAATGCTGGCACAAATGGCAATCATTGACCCGGCAACTTTCGGTAAAGTGGTAGAAATGGCCAACCGAGCTGCTGCTTGAAAGCTCGATCGGTTTTGAGCAGGAAAAAAGCAGAAGTAGGAAAGATTTAGCTATCTGCCAGAGAAGGAAAACTCCTGATAAATTTAGGAGGTTGAGACTAACTTTTCCTTCTTTGTTCTTACTTCTGAATTCTTGCTTTTTCCGCAATCGCGATCGCCCTATTCGATCGCCACTTGTTTTTTATACAGTTGCAGCAAATTTTCAAGATTGCTCGCGCATTAAAATAAATAAAACCCTCCACAGACCTACCTAATTTAAAAAAAACATGGATAGTAATTTGCTGATTGTTTACCTGTCAGTTCTGCTGGCTATACTTGGCAGCAGTTCCTGGTTTATTGTCCGCCAAATTCTCAAAACTAGGAAGCTGGAAATGTCTCTGGAACGCTTAGAAAATAAGCTGACCACCGAAAAAGGCACAGCACAGGAATACTACCAATTAGGAAGTATCTATGTAGATAAGAAGCTTTATTCGCAGGCTACCGTACTGTTTCAAAAAGCTCTGAAAGCCCAAGAATTAGAAGGCGATGAAAATCCAGCGTTTATTTACAACGCTCTGGGTTTTGCACACTTCGGCCAAGAACAGTACGACATCGCGATCCGCAATTACAAAGAAGCCCTGAAGTTGCAGCCCGAATACGTTACATCTCTCAATAATCTGGGTCACGCTTACGAGCGCAAAAAATTAATATCTCAAGCCTTGGAAATGTACGAACAAGCTCTCGCCTGCGATCCAGATAATGCCACTGCTAAAGGACGAGTAGAGTCCCTCAAAAAGCGTTTGGTAATCTATAACTGAGCGCCGGTTCGCACGGAGCAATACAGTTCCCGCAAACCTGGTTTCTCTCCGAAACCGGGTTTTTTATTTCCAGAGAAAAAGATGCTCAACTATTCAATACATTAATGCGTTAATTTTTAAGAACAGCAATTCGACCGATCGCTCGATCGCGCCCCGTCGGTGCAGTTTAAACTACTGTCAAGATAAAAGTAGTACCTGCAACGCCGGTCAGTCCTAAACAATAGAAGGAGGAGAACGTAGTGACATCAATTCTCGTTGTCGAAGATTCGTGGTTGACTCGCAGGGTAATCTGCAAAATCCTGCGAGCAGAAGGATACGAGACTTGGGAAGCATCGAGCGGCCCGGAAGCCCTAGAACTGCTGGCCACTAAAACCCCAAACTGTATGCTCTTGGATCTGTTGATGCCGGAAATGGAAGGTAGGGAAGTCCTGCAAGCCATGCGCTCACGAGGATATAAAATTCCAGTCATCGTAATTACCGCAGACATTCAATCCACCACCCGTTGCGAGTGTATCGATCTCGGAGCCCTAGCAGTCATACACAAAATGCCCAACTCAGACGAACTGCTCGGGTGGATCAAAAAAGCTCTCAGTCCCAGCGAGGAGAGTACCCAATGAAATTAAGCGCTCGAGAACTCGATGCTTTGCAGGAACTCGTCAACATCGGGATCGGTCAAGCTGCGGGGATTTTGAACGACATGATTGAATCTCCCATTCGCTTGCAAATCCCCTACCTCCAAATCCTGTCTCCCGCCGACGTACAAGCACAATTAGAGGGACACCTCAATGGCGAACAAATCGCCGCCGTCCAGCTCAAATTTACAGGCTCCTTTGGAGGCATTGCTCAGCTAGTCTTTCCTACCAACAGCGCAGCCAGTCTAGTCACCATGCTTACCGGGGAAGAAGCCGGAACTCACGACCTAGATGCAGTCAAAATTGGTACGCTCAGTGAAGTAGGAAATATTGTCATTAACGGGGTGATGGGTGCAATCAGCAACGTACTTCAACAACGCCTGAATTACTCAATTCCCAATTACATGGAAGGGACGATCGGTAGTTTGCTGATATCTGGCGGTTTGACTACTGATACAGTTGTTTTATTAGCCCAGACCCGTTTCATTATTGAAAGACTCCACGTTGAAGGAGATATCATCCTCATTTTCAATGTCAATTCCTTTGACACCTTGTTGGCTGCAATCAATCAACTTGCCGGGGGTCTATGATCCAAGAGAGCAAAACTATTGAGGAAAAGTTTGGAGTTCTCGACAGCGTACCAGTCGGCGCGTGTTTGCTGCGAGACGATTTTGTGGTGCTGTTTTGGAATGTCTGTCTCGAAGACTGGACGAAAATTCCCCGCGACCAAATCTTGGGAACAAATATCAAAACTCATTTTCCTCACCTAAGCCAGCTAAAGTACGCAACTCGCTTCGAGCAAATCTTTGCAGGAGGCCCGCCAACAATTTTTTCTTCTCAAATTCACAAGCACCTGATTCCAGCAACTTGGCAAGACGGCCAGCAGCGCATCCAGCAAACTACTGTGACGGCTGTCCCTGCACTCCCACCGGGCGTTGCCGAACTGGATGTCATCGGCTTGGTTCGATCGACTGTGGAGTTGGAACCAGAAGGTATCGCACCACCAGCAGAAGCAGTTGGTTCTCCAGCGCCCTCAAAGAGTGGGAGTTCAATTTGGCCTTACGACTTTTTGGGATCAAACTGCCAATCGTTTTACGCCCTGTTGGTGATTCAAGACGTGACCGACCTCACTCACCGCATCCAAGCTTACCGCACGATGCGGGATCAAGCTTTGGAAGAAGTGCAAGTGCGCCAGCGCGTCGAGGAAGAATTGCGCGAGAGCCAACATTTCATCCAGCAGATTGCAGACGCGGCGCCTTATTTGCTCTACATCTACGATTTGACCGAACAGCGTAACGTCTACGTTAACGGTCAGGCTTTTAAATTGCTCGGCTACCATCCCCAAGAAATTTTACAGATGCAAACGGCTTTGTTTTCCAGTTTGGTGTACCCAGAAGATTTGGAGAAGGTTGCCGCCCACCTGCAAAAATTTCCCCAGGCTCAAGACGGCAGCATTGTTGAGTTGGAGTACCGACTGAAACATCGATCGGGCGAATGGCGCTGGTTCCGCTGTCGCGATCAAGTGTTCGCCCGCAAAGCATCAGGTGAACCCGAACAAATTTTCGGCACCGCTCAAGATATTACCGAGTACAAGCGGGCAGAAGAAGCGCTGCGGCAGCAAAACGAACGGGAACTGCTGATGGCGACAATTACTCAGCACATCCGCCAGTCTCTGGATTTGAGCGAAGTGCTCAGCACGACTGTCAACGAAGTACGCCAGTTCCTTCAAGCCGATCGAGTGATGATCGTCCGCTTCCACCCCTGTAGCGGCAATCTCTGCGCTGCACCCACGGGGTCAGTAACAGTAGAATCGGTAGCTCCCAACTGCAAGCCGATGCTGGGGGAAACCCTAGACAATTTCTCTTTTGACGAGTTCTATATCGAAGCGTACCAACATCGAGCAATCCGACCCGTGGCCGATGTCTCGGCGGCCGATTTGCCGCCATATCAAATTGACTGGCTCGCACAATTCGCCGTGAAAGCTTATTTGGTAGTGCCACTAGTACAAGGAGAGGAGTTGTGGGGGCTGCTGATGGCGCACCAATCCCGTCCCCGACAGTGGATGCAGTTAGAGGTGGAGTTGCTGTCGAATCTGGCCGCCCAGTTGGCGATCGCGATCAAGCAAGCAGAACTCTACCAGCAATTGCAAGCAGCCAACCTCAAGTTAGAGCGTTTGGCTACTTTGGACGCACTCACCCAGCTAGCAAACCGCCGCCGGTTCGATCAGTATTTAGACATTGAGTGGCGCAGACAAGCCAGGGAACAAACGCCTCTGTCGCTGATTCTGTGCGATATTGATTCTTTTAAAAGTTACAACGATACCTACGGACATCCAGGGGGAGACGAATGTTTGCGGCAAGTCGCCAGCGCGATCGGCCGTTCAGTCGATCGTCCCGCCGATTTAGTAGCTCGCTACGGAGGCGAAGAATTTGCCGTAATTTTGCCAAATACCGAGATTCAAGGAGCCGTGCGAGTAGCCGAACACATACAGCTCAAAATCTCCGCTTTGCAGCTTCCTCACGCTGGTTCTCAGGTAAGCCAATACGTCACCGTCAGTCTGGGTGTAGCGAGTATGGTTCCTGCCTTTGAATCGGGGGCCTCGATTTTGATTGCTGCAGCCGATCGAGCGCTGTACGAAGCTAAACGACTTGGGCGCGATCGCATCCAAGTTTACCAAGTAGACCCTGCCTCACCCAAAACCAACGGCACAGCAACTCCCGCGCGCCGGGAGGAGTTTTCCCGGCCCAATACTAATTTCCCGTCACCCACAAGCGTTTGACTTCTGCCAATATTTGTGCATTGGGAACAGACACTGGCAAGAATGCCGGAGTAATACCGCCTGAGATTTAAGACTTTAGATTAAAAATTAAATAATTTAACTGAATGTGAGTGGGAAGTCCCGCACCCTACCTGTACTCAGGTGACGGGATGAAAACGAACCAGAAACAAGTTGAGCGATAGCGAATCAGTGATACAATTGCACTATCTTGACCACTATCCTAGAGGGCGAAAACCAAGCTAAACGGAGCGTGTAGCCAGAAAAAGTATGGGTCTTAGGAACTAGGACTCCTGCCTGTGGAGAGAAGATAAGACTACTTGCTTCAACGGATAGCAACAGCACATCCCAATGAATCAGGAAGCCAGTGCTGTATGCTACGCATCAGCGTCTGGTAGTTCACATCCAGTAAAGCCATTGAGGAGCATCTGGTGTTTGGCATTTGATGTGCGATCGCATCAATCAAAAAATGCTTTTTGCCCAACTAAGATGCTCCTAGCCATTGATACCTTTAGCGGTATCCCCGTCTCCCCATACCCAGTCTAATTTTGGGCTTCACATCATCCCAAGAAATCCCCCACCCAACGAGTCCATCTTGAAACAGAAAAGCTTAAGGCGCTGCCGCCGCCCTGCGGTTGGCCACAATCAGATTAGCCTGATACTCTGCCGCTTTTTGCTGAGCCTTTTGATAGTTCGGGCTAGTTGACGGCACGGCTCTCATCAGCCCAACCGCTTTCTGCCACTCGCTTGCTACTGCACTCCACTCATTTTGAGACTGAGCCGTCTGGGCCAACACAGCCGCCTTCTGAGCGTTGTTAACGCCTTCTCTCCAAGGATCTGGCTTAGGCGCGACGGCTTTTGGTGCAGGAGAAGCTGCCTTGGGCGCTGGAGATGTCGGAGCTGGGCTGGCGGGCGCTGCTGTGGGAGAGGCTTTGGCTACAGGAGAAGCTGGCTTTGGAGTTGCGCCAGATGCGTTTGGAGAGGGTGCGGTGGGGGTTTTTGATGCGCTAGATGAGGCTTTGGGGGAGGGGGAAGCAGCTTCGGGGACGCTTGGTTCTGGGTTCGAGCCGCCGAAGGGCAAATTTCCCGTGAAGTAAAGCCCTGCGATCGCCACCACAGGCACTAAGATACCCACAGGTATTACCCATTTGGGGAATTGTTTTTTCGCAGGCGTGGCTATATCTTCGTGTTCGTGTTCGTCTTCGTCGCCGTCATCTCGATCGAATTCTGATTCTTGATAATAGTCTTCGTCTTCGGGTTCGACATCATCTAAACCTATAGAATCATCAGGTATTCCAATCTCGGAGGGGTAAAGCGACTCTTCGGGCATCAGATTTATTTCATCTTCCCACGCAGCCGAGCCGTCACCTGTTCGACGTCCGTAAACCTTGACAGTATGAATTGATTCGACTCCCAAATTCGTCATCCCGTTGCGGATGAAATCGACCAATGCCATTTGACTCGGTACTTTGCTGGACTCCAAAATTATGTGGAGGCAGCCGTTGTCCCGCGTCACGTCGGCTTTGATGCCTTTGGGTTGGAGTGTACGGTTGATGCTAGATGCGATCGTATCTGGATCGCCCTGCTTGAGAAGTTCCTGCAGGTTTTGTTGTGTCATGGGTAGCGCTCTTTTTTTTTTGGGGGGGGTTGGAGAGCCGGCAAATAATATTATTAACCGATCGGCGTTAGGCTGCGGACAATATTTATTTACCACATTAGCTTCTAGTGTGGCATTCTGAGACTATTTCTCCTATCTATTCAAAACCTTTTGATGTGCGATCGGGCATTAAGCACCTACGCGCCAGCAAAATTTGTTGTAAAAATTTACACTCATCCCGCCCAACACTGATATTTGCTGTCACAGAGTCGCCATCCGCCCCAATTTTTAGTATTTCCTGCAAGCTCCCTTGATTCATTTGTGGAGTGCATTGAAAATCTAAATAAAATCTAAAAACAACGCTTCGGGCTGCAGATGCAGGAAAAATAAGACATCAGCGAAACAAGCTAGAAAGTTCTATAACTTTGGTTTGCAGAGTTGAGATTTCTTCCCGGCCCCGTTTTAAAGAAGCTTCTAATTCTAGGAGCAAAGGCAAACTTTTTTGCAGTTTTTCTAAGCTGGCGTTCTTGACTTCTTGACGAAAATAGTATATGCGTTTGGGATTGCCGAGGTCTAAAGATCGAGCAATTTTATCGTCGCCCTCGCCCGCTTGGATCATTGCCTTTACCCACAGCCAAATCCGAAACTTACCAGTCAAGCCCGCCACAATCCTCAAACCAGGCTCGTTTTTGGCCGCTAAGCCCGCCAATAACTCCAAAGCGCCTCCCGTATTGCCCTCGCGAATTGCATCGGCTAGTTGGAAGGTATTCTGGGCGTGACAGTGCACTAATGCGGCTACTTCCTCCGGGTTGAGAGGTTGGCTGCGGTTGCCGGCAAAGAGCCGTAATTTTTCTAATTCGCTGTATAGCTGACGGGTATCGCTACCGATGGATTCGGCCAAAAGTTCGATCGCCGTGGCGGTCAATTTGACGTTCATTTCGCCGGCAACTTGGCGCGCCCGCTGGGCTAATTCCTTGTCATTCCAAGGCGGAATCGGTGAAAATTCGCGAAATTCGCCGGACTTGTTGAGTAGCTTGGTAGATTTGAGCCTGCTGTCGGGTTTTTTGACGGATGTCAGCAGCAACACTGTTGTAGGGGGAATCACCGGCAGCGTCCGTTCCAATTGGGCCAAGAGTTCTGGAGAACACTGCTGGGTGAGAGTCGTATTTGTCAGCCAGACAAAACGGCTGCCGCTACCGAAGGGGGGTGTTAAGGCTCGATCGAGTCCTTCGATCACTGCGTCGGGCCGATCGGCGATTATCTTGTCATAGTTAAAACTAGCCCAGTTGGGGTCCAGGACTGTTTGGCGCAATTTTGTGACTGCTTGCGCGATCGCAAAGTCGTCTTCCCCCCAAAATAGGTAAAACTGCATATTTAACGCTCTGTACAGGAAAAAATTTGAGTCGCACGATCGTCGGCTTGTCCAACATATCCTGAATCCGACTGTTGGAAGCCCGCACCATAATATAAAATTTGGTGTGGGAGTATTTCACCGCGAGGAAATCAAGATTGGATGATACTTATCAAGCTTACGTAAACCGGGTGGCGCGAATGACGCTGCTGGACTCCTATAAGTCCCAGATGGAACACATCCAGGAATCTCCAAAATTTAAGCCTGATGAAGCCGGTCACAGAAATCCTGTACCTTTTCCGGGTTATTCGGTGATTACGCCACCTGCGGGGGAAGATGCAGAAAATACTGCTCTTTATAGTAATTTGCAGTCAGTCCAACAACGGCTATTGCAGGAAATCGCGGACGGTGCGATCGTAGCACTGCCTCCTGATAGCTTCCATTTAACCGTGGCAGATCTGATTTGGAGCAGCGCTTTTCAAGATGCCTCTGAGAACAATCCAGAATTTGAGAAGCAACTGCGCGATCGAATGAAAGAGTGTTTTGCCACCTGCAAACCCTTGGCGGGCGGCCCGGAGATTCGCTGGACTGTGCTGGGGTTGATGGTGATGACTAGGGCTGTGGGTGTTTGTTTGGCACCGACTGACGAAAACTCTTACAAGCAAATTCTAGAGTTTCGGCGATCGATCTATCAAAATCCCGATTTAATTGCTTTAGGAATTGAACAGCAATATCATTTGACGGCACACATTACTCTGGCTTATTTTGGGGACACCGGACCGAATTTAGACCGCGATCGTTTGGCCGCCGTGATGTCTGAGTTAAACGACCAATGGCTTGACACGCCACAAGAACTGTGCGTGCACCGAGCCGAACTGCGGAAGTTTGACGACATGACTAGCTACGTGCGGCAACCGGATTGGCCTGTTTTTGAATTTTAACGTAAGCAAGAGGGAAGAAGGAAGAGGGAAGAAGGAAGAAGGCTATAAGGGCGAAGCTGAGCGGGTGAAAAGAAGTCCGAGGGAAGAGGGAAGTTCGGCAACGAGCTAGGTAGGGAATTTAACGGATACAAGTCAGAATTCAGAGGACTCAATCAAGGAAAATTCTGCCCACTCTCCATTCTGCCCACTCTCCATTCTGCCCACTCTCCATTCTGCCCTTCTCCGCCTCTCCCATCTCCTCTGTTTCAAGGGTCAGGATACTGCCTATAGCGGTTCTCACAAAAGTGAGGTATGCCCTGTTTGGCCGATGCCCCATGCCCTGTTTGGCCGATGCCCGATG
Organism: Tychonema sp. LEGE 06208; assembly: GCF_015207505.1. GTDB lineage: Bacteria > Cyanobacteriota > Cyanobacteriia > Cyanobacteriales > Microcoleaceae > Microcoleus. The sequence continues at coordinate 60,052 of NZ_JADEWT010000007.1, read as the reverse complement.
CCCTGTTTGGCCGATGCCCTGTTTGGCCGATGCCCGATGCCCTGTTTCGCCGATGCCCCATGCCCGATGCCCGATGCCCCATGCCCGATGCCCGATGGCCGATGCCCGATGCCGGATAGTGCCTCATCTTTCTGAGAAAGGCGATATTAAATGCTTTAATTATTCTGGCTTGGTAACAAAATCAAGCAAAAAATTTATGATCAACCCGGAAAAATCAGTAATTCTGGTTTTTTACTTTTTGCTTAAATAGTGACTGTACACGTTGTTGGTATTGGTTTAGATGGAGCTGCTGGGCTGAGCGAATCGGCGCGGCAGGTTGTAGGAACGGCCGCTCTGCTGGTAGGGAGCGATCGACATTTGAGCTATTTTCCCGATCGCGGCCGAGAGCGCTGGGTGTTGGAAGATTTAACCGAAGCAATTCTCGAAATTCGGCGCTGGCTGGCGGAAGTACCGCAGTTAGAGGCGGATGCGGAAACTGTGGAAAGGGGCCGAGGTTCGATCGTCATTTTAGTAGCCGGCGACCCCATGTTCCACGGCTGGGGAAAGTTACTAATTTCCCAAATTCCGCCAGATAAATTGACATTTCACCCCCATGTGAGCTCGGTGCAACTGGCCTTCAACCGCTTGCAAATCCCGTGGCAGGATGCTCATTTTGTGGCCTCCCAGGGACGTTATTTTGAGGAACTGACGGCAAAACTTAAGTTAGGTGTGGAAAAAATTGCCGTGCTCGCGGACGAAACTCTCACTCCGGCGGCTTTAGCAAATTTGGTGAAAGCTCTAGATTTGCCGGCACGCTATCAGTTTTGGGTTTGCGAAAATTTGGGTTCTCCAGAGGAGAAGGTGGGTCTTTATTCTCTAGAAGCTTTGCTGGGAGAGTCTTTTTCACTTCTGAGCGTGGTTGTAATGCAGAGGGTGTTCCCGCCCGCAGAAGCTTTGGATTTGGCAAGTTTGCCTTCGTTGGGGATTCCGGATGCAGCTTTTATCTGTGGCGGCGACAGGCTTGGTTTGACGGTGGAACGGGAGGTGCGGGTGTTGGTGCTGGCACAGTTGGCTTTGCGGCCGGAACAAGTTGTCTGGGATGTGGGTGCTGGTAACGGTTCTGTGTCGATCGAGATTGCTCGTTTATTCCCGCAGTCTGAGGTATACGCGATCGAACAAACGGTTTCTGGTACTTCTGCGATCGAACTCAATTGTAGTCGTTTTGAGCTGCAAAACGTGCTTTCGATTCATGGCAGGGCACCGGAAATTTTGCACCGCTTGCGCCCGCCGCACCGGATTTTTATTGGCTGCAGCGGTGGAGGGCTGACCAAAATTTTGGGCGTTTGCGCCCTGCGGCTGCTCGCTGGAGGCTCGATTGTCCTAGCTTTGGATGTTTTTGAGGATATTGCTATTGTTTTGAGCTGGATTGGCGATCGGGTGCGGCGGGAACCGCACTGGAGTTACCGCATCGTGCAGGTGCAGTTGTCGCGTTCTATTTCTGCGGGCAGTTTGACTCGTTTTGAGGCGCTGAATCCTATTTCGATTGTGACGATCGATCGACATTTGAATTAATGTCTGATTTTTAACTGCAGATTAATGGCTGTGTTATCTATGTTTTGTTTTTTTATTGAATCTAATCTTTTTTTTTACCGCAGAGGGCGCAGAGGAAGAGAATAGGTAATTTTAAAGGGGTTGGGGGTATTAGGTTTTAATTTTTAATTAACAAAAGTACGGCTGCTGTTGCTAGCAATAACAGAATTCCGGCTGCACCGGCTAGGGGTTTTGCGGCAATTCCTGTAATCCATTCTGGTACCTTAGAAGTTGGTTTAATTGCGCCTTCTGTATCTACGGTAGTTATACCCCAAATCCAAGCTGCGTGAATGCCGATCGCCAATCCTAAACTGCTATTGTCGGCGATGCGGGCTAAGGTTAAAACCATGCCCATCACCCACAATCCCGGCAGTTGCGGTAGGGTTTCTTTGGCGGCCCAAATTAGGTGGGCGATCGCGAAAATGAAACTGGCGATCGCACTTGCTATTAATATTGAGTAATCTTGCTGGAGGATTGTTTGCAAGCAGCCGCGAAAGATTAACTCTTCTGTGGCACTAATCCACAGTCCTAATAACAGAGTCAGCAGACTAGCAGGATTAATGATTAATGCCCAGAAGTTAATGTTTTTTTCGCCTGTTTCGGTGGAAGTTTCACCTTTTTTTAACTCGATCCAGCCTACGGTTAATTGTAGACCGAATAAAATTACTAAGCTGATTATTCCTAATCCTAATCCCCCCAGTAATGATATCAAAACTGCGGGTTGCCAATCCCAACCCCAGTTAGCAAAAGTTGTGTTTTCGATCCAACTTGTCGCCCACAAAATGAAGGGTACAATCAGGTATAGGGAGGCGAGTAAAGGTAGTTTTTTGTTTCCCAGGGGTTGGGGCGGATGCCATTTGAGGGCGATCGCCAGCACAATCGCTGCGGGAAGCCACACCACAAGCCAAGTCGAGAAAAACAAGATTATTTTGACAATTGCTGGTATTGACGGCGACAGCAGTCGCAGGTTGGTTATACTATTCCACATTTAATGGGTTGCAACTATAATACTGTTGATTGTGTTGACTGTTAGTTGTTAGTTGTTAGTTGTTAGTTGTTAGTTGTTAGTTGTTAGTTGTTAGTTGTTAGTTGTTAGTTGTTAGTTGTTAGTTGTTAGTTGTTAGTTGTTAGTTGTTAGTTGTTATTGGGAATTGAGAATTGGCAATTGGAAATTCGTAGCAAGTAACCAATAACCAATAACCAATAACCAATAACCAATAACCAATAACCAATAACCAATAACCAATAACAACTACTGACAAATTCCCAACAACTACTGACTACTGACTAATGACTAATGACTACTGACTACTGACTACTGACTACTGACTACTGACTAATGACTAATGACTACTGACTAATGACTACTGACTACTGACTACTGACTAATGACTACTGCCAACTGCCAACTGCCAACTGACTACCGATCGATCTTGCGCTGAATTTGCCTCAGAGACTGGTACATTTCTGGAAGGCGGTTGTAAATAGCTGCGGCTTTGAGAAATAGTTTGTGGGGAATTGCTGGAGTGCCGGTGACGATCGCGCCTGCGGGTACGTCGTTGTGAATTCCGGCTTTAGCAGTGGCGATCGCCCCATCTCCGATTTTAGCTTGATTGGCAATTCCCACTTGACCTGCCAAAATTACATTGTTGCCAATTTTCACCCCGCCAGCTAAGCCGACGTGGGCTGCAAAGGCGCAGTTTTTACCAATTTGACAGCCGTGACCTATATGTACTAAATTGTCGATTTTTGTATTCTCACCGATGCGGGTTTCTCCGACAGCGGGCCGGTCGATCGTGCTGTTGCAGCCAACTTCAACGCCCTCTTCTAATACCGTGCAGCCAGACTGCTCCATTTTGACCCACCCGGAGGCTGTCGGCACGAACCCAAAACCTTCGCTCCCGATCGCCGCACCGCTGTGAATCACGCAATTTGCCCCGATGCGAGTACGTTCGTGAATCACGCAGTTAGCGTGTAAAACAGTGCCGGGGCCTATTTCCGCATCTGGGTAAATTACGACATTTGGGTGAATGCAAGCGTTGCTGCCAATTTTGACTTTGGCTTGAATTACGCTGTGGGGCCCGATATAAACATTTTCACCAATTTCTGCGGAGGGGTGAACGACGGCTGAGGGATGTATTTCGGATGCTGGGCGAAACGGTTGATAGAAAAGGGCGATGGTTTGAGCAAATAACAATCGGGGATCTGCTGCGGCTATCCAAGCGATGTTGCGATCGCTGCATTGAGCTTGCAGGTTTTCGTCTAAGGGTAAAATTAAGGCGGAAGCGTTTGTAGTGGCTGTATGACGGGCAAATTTAGCTCCTTCTATGTAACCGATCGTACCGGATTCGGCTTCATCGACTGGGGCGGGGCCTGTAATTTCTCGATCGTCCGCGCTGGAGAATTTGAGGCTGTGGTTGTTGGCTAAATTAAGTTTCTCTACTATTTCGCTAAACTTCATAAATCAAAATTTGCTGTTAACACCTAATTCCTCAAGGTGAAAATCATATCATGTTCGATTGTTTGCGATCGGATATGCAAGTCTTAAGTCTTGATTGTCTAAAATTATGCGGACTGAAGTCCGAACCATCGAACCCGGATGCGGAGTGAAGTCTTCGCTGCGAACCTGGGAAGGACTGAACTCCGAACGATCGAACCTGGTTCGATCGCCTTTTTGAAGTAGACGAGCAATGGCGCTCAGCGGCCAACTATCTTTAAATACATCTGCGTCGATCTGTGCTGCATCTGCCTTTCATCTGCGGTTTATATCAAATCCGGTAGCATCGGAATGATTCAGATATATATTCTCTCCCTCTGTGTACTCTGTGTACTAATAAGGTTAAATCATTCCGATGCAAGCGGAAACGATATTACGCATCGATCCAAGATTTATGCAATAGCTGCTCTAGTTTATCCGCGCCAACGGAAAAGGGAGCCGATCGTCTCTTGCTCCCACTAAGTCTCAAAAAGCTGCACGCCATTGAGTTATTTTTGTCAACTATTGAACGGAAACTGCATCTACATCAACGGTGCTCGCTGTAGTGTCCGAGGGGCTGCCGGTGGCTTGGGAGGCTGATGCTGTCTCTGTTTGGCGGGATTTAAAATAGTCGGTAGCCATTTGCGAGACTTCCGAAATCAGCAATACTGCGATCGCCAAGTCGTCAATTTGTCCGATTACGGGGAGAAAATCGGGCGCAATGTCGATCGGGCTGACTAGATATGCCAACGTTCCCAGAATAATCCACCAGCGGTACTTGGGGTTGCGGAGCGTGTCGCGATACCAGTTGTAAACAGATTGTATAGAAAAGTTCATGTGGTTGTCCTCTCGTTATATTTTCAATCTTGACAAATTATCGCTCGAAACGCTTGTGGAGATATCCCCCCTAAGATTGGGAAGAGACTTCTACCTGGGAGTATAGGGAATTGGGGAGGGACAATTTGTGAATCTGTGTCGGAAAGGCGGGGACTCTTGACAACCCCCCTACAGAAACCTGACAGATGAAAGGCGATGGCATTAATCTGTGTTTATGTGCGTTGATCTGCTGTTCAAACAAATCTTCATCTATTAGTTGTATATCGTGATTAAAGCAAGTTACTTAGATTGGGATTTTTAAACAGCAGATTTCAACAGATAAACACAGATGAACGCTGATGAGATTTATCTGTGTTTATCTGCTGTTTAAACAAATCTTCATATCTTTCAATCACGAATCTTGAAACACCCATTTTTGGTCGCCGATCGCAATTTCGCAACCGTTGGCTAACCAAAAAGGGTCGTTAGCAGCCAGCCTCTGTCCGCCCACAAAAGTGCCGTTGGAACTGCCGCTATCGACAAGCTGATACCGCTGTTTGCCAAGTTCGTCATTGGCCCGGCGGATTTGAGCGTGGTAGCGCGAACTTTGCGGATCTTGTAATACTAAAGTGTTGGTTGGTTCGCGTCCAATGGTAAAGGGATTGGCTGTTAGGGCGATCGCTTCTCCAGAAAGTTTGTAGATTAAATATGCGGTTGTTTTGCGATCGCTGCTTGCGAGTACCGTGGGTGCAAGTTGGGGAGGATTTCTCCCTGCTGGGAGACTGTTTTGAGCAAGTTGTTGTGTTAGTTGTTGTAAATCTCGATCGAACCCCGCTGCTGTGTCTGAAGCTGGAAGACTGGCAGGAGAATTACCTGAAATTAAGTTTAACTGCTGTACGGGAGATTGAGGAACAATCGGACGGCCCGCTTCGGCAATTCTCATTTGCAGGGCGGCGGCATTTTCTGCTTCCTGTCGAGCACTCATTCCCTCAACTTGGCGAATAACTCCGTTGGTTTCGGGAAAGCTGACATCGCCAATTCGCACGTCTTCTAAGTTAAAGCCTAGGGTATAAAAATCTTGGACGCGATCGAGCAAATTTTGGCGCAGCAACAGCCGGCCTTGGGTGATAAGCTGTTGTAGGGGTATTTGCCCGATCGCTAATCCCATACAATCCTTAACTGCACTTGCTAAAACAGCTAGAGGATCGGACAATTCTAAAGCTACCCGTTTCGGATCTATAACTTGATAAATAACAGTCAGAGTCGCATCAATTAAAAATCTATCCTTAGACAAAAAATCTCCGTGCGACTGTACATCTAAATTGCGGAGTTTGGTGTCTACGATGACAATTTGACACTGTTCCAGCAGGGGAAGGGCGAAGCTGAAATGCCGCCCGGATTTCAGGGTACGCACGGCGCGGCCGTTTTTGACCAACAGCCCCGTGTAACCCGCCCCGATAAAGTCCATACTAAACCCGGCCCAGCGTTCGGGTGTGACGGTTTGAATTAGGGGAGAGGCGTTGTTCATGACAGGGAGTTGAGGGAGGTTTGATTCTATTTTTAGGGTAACAAATTGCTGGCGGCGAGCGATCGGGCGGTGTGCCGGTTTCGCAACCTCTATTCTATACTTCTAGACTCCCCGCGATTCAGCCCGGACTGGAGCTCGTTTGTATTTAGTTGGTGGTTAGTTGGTGGTTAGGGCGATCGAAATACTGTTCGCAGGGTGCCCCGGAGGCTAAAAACCTGTTGAAATCGAAATACTCAATTTCTGACGCACCCTATAAGTTGATTTAACTGTGACTATTTGTGCTAATCTTAAAGAGATTCAAGATTACCAAGAAGTGTATAATACGGAAGAAAATGCCAGTATTTAGTAGAATTTCCTAATAACCAATCTCGTGAATAAGTTAGGGCTATTTTGAAAGAAGATAAAATTTTAGTTCTGCATTATGAACTCGCAGTTGCCTAAATAATCTTGAGAATTAAAATTACTTAACCATACCGCACAGGAATCAGTGCCATGTCCATTTCCAAACCTGAAAAGCCACAATATTTAAAACTGATTAATTCCTCCGAAATTCAAATGCGATCCATCGCCTACAGTTTAGATACTTTAATTCCAGGGCTATACATTTGGCTGGGTGCGATCTAAATTTGGATTGGGGTAGCGAGCCCGAAGAAAGTTATCCGGGGACAATTCATAGCGCAATAGGTATTGCTTTAGTATTCCCTGGCTACCGCATCTACAGCACTTATCAAGGTAGCTATGACTCTTGATAAGCATTGGATATTGACGGTATCTCTCAAATTACGGTAAAAACTTTGCCATCCACAGAATTTGAGTTACTTCTATTGAAAGCAGGTTACGGTAAAATGGGTACGGGTACGGCTCAGGGAAATCGTATGAAAGTCTGGTGGACTCATTCTACTTTTAGACGGATTGAAGCTATTTACAGTGCTGATGGAATAGTTGCTATTACTGCCATGTTTAGAGTTGTAGTTAAACAAACCCAGAAGTTTTTATTGACTCTTTTGATAAGAGAGGGCGATCGCATCTTGTAAAAAAGAGCGATCGCACTTTAGGATTCGGGATGGGAGAGGGGCGAGCGCATTTCACTAAAACAAGCTTTGCTGCCCATTAGGTATAGTATTACCTAAATAGATTTGTTTAGAACCCTTGGGAATGTAAATCCACCCTACGTCTTGCAGGCGATTTGTCAAATTTGATATTGTTACGCCAAGATCCTCAGCCATTGCGTAGAGGTGACGCCAGTTTGTTAAATCACGTCCCCTTCGCTTCTCTTCCAAGATATATCGAGGCATTAACAAACAACTAGCAAAATATTGAGCCTGCCATTCAATCCAATCAGCTTGAGTTTTAGGACTGACCTTATCAACAAGCATTTCGCTCACATTTCTACACAGAAATACGTCTTCAGTAGCCTCGCAAAATAGAGGTAGTTCTAGTTGTTGTACCAAACCATCTGCTTCATCTTGATTGACATGAAGTACCCAGTGTCCTATTTCGTGAGCTAGTGTCGATTGTTCAAATCCAATATCATTATCTTTTTTTTTATGGAGATATTTACTAATTTCTATCAGACGTGTCAGGGGATAAATTCTAGCTGCTACTGCTTTGCCATTATAGGGAGGTATATCACAACACGGATCGATGCTGAGGTCTAAAAAACCAGCAGCATAATCAGCTAAACCAGGCCATCTGGGAAAATTAGGTGTTCCCTGCATACGCATAAGAAGGTCATTAGCTATATCCTCAATTTGGGTTTTAGATAAAAATTGAAAAGGTTTGATTACACTCAACTTTGTTTCTCCTCACTTTCTGCTTCTTTAGCTTCCTGGATAAATTTTTTAGCTAGTTCGGGATTATCTCGCATTTGACGCAGCAAAAATGGAATTTGTTTTGGATACCTTTTGACAAGATCCTGAACAACTTTGGCATCTTCTGGAGTAATTCTACCTGCTAAATCGCGTAGCTCTTTGAGCTCTAACTCTAATTGATGTGCTAACGACTGAATGACCTCCTCTTTAGGGGGATACTCAGCGCGGTCATTCTCTAGTTTGGACAGGTAGGTATAGTCCACTTTTACTAGCTTCGCCAGGTCGCGCTGACTAAATCCTTTTCCCTGACGAGCTTGACGAATTAGCTGACCAAAAGTCTTACTCATGTTTTTTCCCTACTTACTAAAACATCATAGCAGGGGTTGACGTAGCTCGGCAACCCCTGCTAGACTGAAAAGCGTTGACGGCCAGCGTCAACCCTAAAATACTCTACTGATAGCGTACAAAAGCAAGTTCATTGTCTCTAAGAGACTTTGTGTGGCTTAGGCTATGACCGCTAGCTATCAGGTGTACTGTCTTGCTCTTGTCATCGAATAGTCAACCTTCACATTCTTTGCCACACTATGAAAAAACAAATGTCCAATCCCGATCAACTGTGCTTCTCAATCGGCCGCCCCCTATCGCTTCTGCTTGAGGAAATTCAAAAGACAAGTCGGCATCCGCATCTGAGGAAAGCTGCGACACAAATGCTGGAAAGCTTGCGTGTTCTTGAACGGGCAAATGAGACTGGGATTTCCAAGTCAGCCAAAACAAAAGAGGCAATTTACGAAATCCTGACGAAATGAACCCATGATCGCCCTCTATTCTAGAGGGCTCACCCTATGAACAAAATTTGGCAATTTTCCAGCTATAACCTCTGGTCACAGTTTGCTCCGCCAGTGGGGCAAGAACAATTTCACTGCGACATGAAGCGGGGTTTTGCTAAAGCCCGAAAGCGAGAACCTCAAGTTGCACCACTTTTGGCAACTGACAACACACCTCAGCGAATTGGAATCCTGGCACAAAAAGGAGTTTATGAATTTCATCAAAACCCTCAACAGTTCTCCGGAAAAGATGGTGTAGAACAACTGGCAGAAATTCTGCAATTAAGCCAAGAGTCAGCGACAGTTCAGGAGCGAGTTTTGGTCATCCTGACAAACTACCATCAGCATCCGATTCTCTCAGGCAAAAACATCATTAAGCTAAATCGAGGCGATGAGGGATTTCCCCCGCCAATTCTTATTCTGGAGGGGAATTATCAGTTTAACTTCTATGCAGCGATCGACTGCATTTTTGCCGAACCAGATGGAACGCTTCACATTTTAGACTTCAAAACAGGAAAATCAGAGTTTGACCACAGACAGGCATATCTTTACCTGCTAGCTACCAGTTATCTCTACCCGCAAAAACCAGCTATTGCATCATTCTATAATTTGGAGACTGGCAAACAATCTGAACCGATTACGACAACTGTCGATACACTAAAAGCCTTTCAGATAGAGATGGCATCAATAGCTAAACGGCATCAAAAAGACTTGAAGCGTTATCGAAATAATCCGGATGAGTTCAACATAATTTTTCCGCCCAATCCCGGTTTAAACTGCTTTTACTGTCCCTTTAACTCAATTTGTCAATTTTCTACTGTAAAATTAGAGGTTACCGCATGACTGCTGTTGTTCTTCAAACTTCTTCCAAAGCCAATCCGTCACCCATCCATTTGAGTGAAATTTTCCCGCTAAGTATCTCGCAGCCCAATTTAATGAGTTTTCGGCTGACTCCAGAAGTTGATCGCAAAATTGGCAACAGATTTAGCTGGCGTTTTTGCCAGAAGTTTACTAATAAAGAATTTCCTAATCAGCTAGTTGTTATCTGGGAAGACAACTATTTTTGGGTTTTGGGCAAACCTAATACACCGATGCCCAGCCAAGAACAGTGGCGAGATGCAATGACAAAATTTCAAGAGGAGTTAAAAGAAGATATTGGCGATCGCTCCTACTCATTCCAATGGGTACGCCAACCACAAGCAACAGCTTTAATCTTTGCTCAACTAGCTGTGAGAATTTTGCAAAATAGTGACAAATTTTCATCGGTTGCGACTGATACTGTTTGGTCTGAAAATCAAGTTGAAGTCAAGCGCGAAGCAGACTTCTGGGCTGAAACTATTGAACTGCAAGGTATCCTGCATCCAGCTTTAGTTTTCACACCGCACAGTTACTTTTCTTATCAAAACACATTAGATGAATTTTACGAAAATCATCCCTATAGAAACAAACCTAAAGAGCTTTTACTTGGATTAAAAGTGCGAGATTGTGAAACAAATAGTGTCGCTACAATTACTAATATTGTTGGCCCTATTGGAGACGGAGAACGCCGAAAAGAACTGATCGAGAAAGCAACTGGTGCAATTAGCAAACAAAAACTTATAGAAGCACCAATGGAACAACCTGTTGTTGCAGTGCAGTTTGGCAAGAATACAAATGAGTTTCATTATGCAATGGCAGCTCTGCGTCCCTGTGTCACAGAGGAAACAGCCGATCGATTTGATGTAAAATATGGAGACTTACTCAAAGAAACTAAAATACCATATCAAGAGCGACAAAAATATTTAGCTTCATATAAGCAAAAAGCAGAAAATGCTTTAGTAGCCTATGGATTCAAGTTAGCAGGTAAGTGTATCAATAGCCGTGATTACCAGTCTTTATTCGTGGCACCTCAGTTCAAGCTTGAGGAAACACCTCTTGAATTTGGTAATAAATTCATTGGTAAAAGAGGGGAAGTTTTGAAGGGACTCTCTCAAGGTAGTGTTTATCGCCGTCATGATGAGTACGGTGTTCTCTCAAGAGCTATTAGGATTTCTGTTTTAAAAGTTGGTGATTTTAAGGTGAAATCGTCTTTTTTAGATGAAGTTCATCAACGGCTTAAGAAGTATAAGTTTGAAAGCATAAGTTTGATTGATAAAAAAACTCATAAGATTGACGATAGTAGGGTTAAAAGGGTTTCCATAGATGGCTTGAGTAATGCCGAGGCTAAAGTTAGCTTGGAAAAAGCGCTTGATGAACTAATATCAATTCCCGCTGATATTGTTTTGACGTTTCTTCCGCAGACGGATCGCAATGCAGACAGCAGCGAAGACGGCAGTTTTTATACTTTTATTTCTTCTCGCTTACTTCGGCGAGGAATTGCCAGCCAAGTCATTTATGAGGAGACATTGCAAGATGCTAAAAATTATGGAAATATATTGAATCAAGTAATACCTGGGATTTTGGCAAAGTTGGGTAACTTGCCTTTTATTCTAACTGAATCATTGAAAATTGCTGATTATTTCATCGGTTTTGATATTTCCCGAACTCCCAAAAAGAAAGGCAACGGAAGTTTGAACGTCTGTGCTAGTGTGCGTCTCTATGGTAAGCAAGGAGATTTCATTCGCTATCGCCTAGAAGATGCTCTGACAGAGGGTGAAGAAATTGACAAGCGTACTTTAGAAAGGTTTCTTCCTGCTGCTGACTTAAGTGAAAAAACTGTACTCATTTACCGGGACGGACATTTTTGTGGCAGCGAAGTTGAACATTTGCGGGAACGGGCAAAAGCAATTGGTTCTAAATTTATTTTAGTGGAGTGCATCAAGACTAAAGTTCCCAGACTTTACAACTTTGAAGATCCAGCTTTAAAAGCCCCCACCAAAGGGTTAGCACTGCGCTTGTCGCCCAAGGAAGTTATTTTAATAACAACTGAAGTAAAGTCGGAAAAAATGGGTCTACCTTATCCCTTGCGTTTAAAGGTGATTCCCGATCCAGATGAGCTACAGCAAGTATCAGTTGAAGATTTAATAGAAGCAACACTTAAGCTGACCTTACTGCATCATGGAGCGCTAAAAGAGCCTCGCTTGCCTATACCGCTTTATGGCTCCGACCGCATCGCTTATCGTCGATTACAAGGGATTTCTCCCGGCGAATTGGATGGGGATAAACAATTTTGGCTGTAAGAGCGATCGCCCCTAACCAACCAATCTAACTGAAGGGCGATCAATCTTGTTTGATTGTAGCCGATCGCCAGATCGAGAGTACAACTGACTAAAAAGGAATATACTCAACAGCATTCATCCATTCATCAGATTCCGAAGCTAAAGCAATCAGTTCCAAATCCTTAACAAATTGTCCTATCGTACCGCCTAGCTGATGTCCAAATATCAAACCAGCAAACTGTTTTTCCTGATGCTGCCAATCTTGAGCCATTGCCTTAAAAAGGATATCTTGAGTAAACAATACTCTCCCTAACTGAGTGGCACGTTCCAAAAGTTCGTCATCCGGCAATTCTGTCGCACCATCTTCGATCGCAGTCAAAACATCCACGCCACGACGGCGCAACTGTTCAGTAATTGCTTGCGGAATGTGAACGTCCATGTACAGAGCGATCGCCACTTACAACAACCCCTTAGCACGCATTCTCACGAAAAATGGTGAAGGCGAAAGCAAAGATTTTTCCTGTTGTACCTGCTCCCATTCCGTCCGAATCTCCTGCTCAATTTCAGCTTGAAAGTCGAAGTAATAAGCCATTGCTGCATGAGCCTCCGACTGCATCAAATAAGGATGCTGGCGGCACATCTCTTCCACTGACCAACCGTAAGCTAGATAATCCATGACAATCTGAGCAACCCGCACGCGGGGTATCCGGTGCAACCGTGCGGGTTGACCCGCTACTTTCTTGATATGAGGATAAATTAAAGCTGATGTCATTGCTTTTTGGATCTATCTCTACAGGACATTAGCACAAATAGTATTATAACAGTCAGCAAAATTCACAAGAATTAAACAAAGCGATCGCACCTCAACAAACCAATCTAACTGAAGGGCGATCGGCCCTAACCCAAACCACAAATACCTAATCTTCATCCCCTATGTTACAGTTATTACAGTATTTGATTCTCAACAAACCCGATGACCATCAAACCGATTCGGTGGGTTGGTGCTGCCCGGGAAGAAATCCAATCTCTTCCTGAAGAAGCCCGAAAAGATGCTGGTTTTGCACTTTGGACTATCCAGCAGGGCATACCACCATCAGATTTTAAACCCATGTCGATAGTAGGCAAAGGCGTTGAAGAAATTCGGATTCGGACAGAAGATGCCTATCGGGTATTCTATATTGCTAGATTTGAAGAAGCTATTTACGTTCTCCATGCGTTCCAGAAAAAAAACCAGAAGACAGCCCAGAAAAATCTCGAAGTTGGACAGAAACGCTACCAACAACTTTTACAAAATCGTTTGAATTTAAGAGAGTCTGAACAATGAGCAAAAATACCATTACCCAAGCGGCTGATAATATCTTTCTCGACCTCGGATTTTCAGCCCAAGAAGCTGATAACTTACTAATCCGATCGCAACTGATGCTAGCCCTGCAAAATCAGATTAAACATCGCGGTTGGACAATCGACCAAACGGCTCAACATCTCAAACAGTCAAGCGACGAAATCAAAGCTTTGACTCAAGGTAAAATTGGGCAGTTCTCCGTTGACACCCTGATTATAATGCTCAACCAAGTAGGCATGACTGTCAAAGTCGAAATTTGCCCCAAGGTAGCTTAGGGCGATCGCCCTTTCATTCCCAAAACCGATCGCCCTTTCATTCACCTCACCAAAAACGCCGCACACTCCACATGAGAAGTCTGAGGAAAGAAATCCGCCGGCTGCACCCGCGCTAACTTATAATCCCCATTTTCGCACAAAATCTTCAGGTCGCGAGCCAAAGTCGCAGGCTTGCAGCTAACATACACAATCCGATTTGGCTTGATTTCCTTAATTGTTTCCAACACCGCGCGATCGCACCCTTTACGCGGCGGATCTAACAACACAATATCCGGTATCAATCCCAAAGCAGGCAGTAAACTCTCTACAGTTCCCACCTGAAAATCGACATTTTTCACATCATTTAATTCAGCATTTAGCTTAGCTTGCTCGATCGCCGCAGGTTGCACTTCTAAACCGATCGCTATTTTGACTTGTTTGGCCAGCGGTAAAGTAAAAGTCCCAATGCCGCAGTAAGCGTCAACCAAAACCTCATTTCCCTGCAAATTTAATTCCCCGACAATCACCTGCAACAGTCCTTCGGCCGCCTCAGTATTTACCTGGAAAAAAGTATCTGCCCTTAGTTGAAAGTTCAAGCCAGCAAATTTTTCTCGCAGATCGGACTGACCGGCAATGCAGCTAGTTTCCGCACCAAAAATTACATTAGTTTGAGCTGAATTCACATTCAAACAAACACCTACAAGTTGAGGATAGTGTTTCAGCCACTCAGCCGCTTGTGCTTCAATTCCCGGCAAGTCTCCCGTGCGAACTATTAAAGTTAGCAGCATTTCCCCGGTGCGCCGTCCGATTCGCAGAGACAAATGACGCAATTCTCCTGTATGTTTCTTTTCGTCGTAGACCGGCCAATCTCTCCAGTGTATGTCTTCTTTGACTTCTTTTAATAACGGATTGAGGCGCGGGTCTTGCACCGGACACTGATTGAGATTGACTAATTTGTGCGTGCTTTTTTGATAGTAACCTGCTTGCACTTGACCTGTGGCAGAAATTGCTACCGGATAAGTTGCTTTGTTGCGGTATCCCAAAAATTGGGGAAATCCTTCGATTTTTCCCGTTAATATTTCATCGACTTGCAGATTGCTAAATCCGCCAATCCGTTCTAAGGCTTGAATAATTTGATTCTGCTTGGCTGCAAGCTGGTATTCATAGTCTACGTGCTGCCACTGACAGCCGCCGCACTTATCTGCGACAATGCAGTTGGCTCGGATGCGGTGTTCGGATGCTTCCAGAAGTGTGTCCAGCTTACCTGTAGCATAGGTGGATTTGACTTGCACGAGGCGCGCTAGGATGCGATCGCCCGTCACGGTATCGGGCACAAACACCACGAGTTCGCCAAAGCGGCCAACGCCGTCGCCGGTGTCTGTCAAGTCGGTAATTTCTATCTCAACCAGTTGACCTTGCTGACAAGGGTTGGCCACTTTCGTCGAGTTGCGCGTGGAAAATTTAGATTTGGTCATTAACAAATACCTGAGTAGTTTTGGAAGCCGTTAGAAGCAGTCGTGGTAAAATTTCAGATAGTAACGCACGATCGCTGTCTCAGATTGAAGTAAGCCATCGCACTCAAGCTCAATTGCAGAGTGTATTCCTGCTTCCGAGCCCCGGCTGCTGTAACGCCGGTAGATTGCCCTCGATCGAACCTGTGCGATATGCTATTAGGGCCAAGCAGACAAAACTCGTCAAACAGTCTAAATGTCTGCCGGCATTCAAACTCTCAATCGCAGTTTTTGAATTTTTCCCACAGTACCTTGGGACACAAGGAAACTGGCTTAGTCACTAAGCATAACGCTTACTGAGATTTACCGCCTACTTCTAAGATTGATAAATGTTAGCAGCAAGGTAAGTATCCTCAGTAGGAATCTCATCTTAAAAAGATGGGAATGTCAATGAATGTTTTTCTCAAATATCCTCAAATTTGAATAACAATGAGCGTAGTTAGCCAATTAATTCTCCAAGCCGATGACGAACTTCGTTATCCCAGTACCGGCGAACTCCAAAGCATCAATGATTTTTTTAAGACGGGAGAACAGCGGGTGCGTATTGCTACTGCGCTGTCTGACAGTGAGAAAAAAATTGTTGAAGAAGCTAGCAAAAAACTCTGGAAAAAACGCCCTGATTTTATCTCTCCCGGTGGTAATGCTTACGGCCAGCGCGAACGGGCTTTGTGTCTGCGCGACTACGGCTGGTACTTGCGCCTGATTACCTACGGTATCTTGGCCGGTGACAAAGAGCCGATCGAAAGTATTGGTTTAATTGGCGTTCGGGAAATGTACAATTCTCTGGGCGTTCCTGTTCCTGGCATGGTGGAAGCTATCCGCTGTTTGAAGGAAGCTGCTTTGGCTTTGCTAAATCAAGATGATGCTAAGGAAGCTGCTCCTTATTTTGATTATATCGCTCAAGCGATGTCTTAATTGCTTTGGCGATCGAAATCGCGATCGATGTAGCGGATCGTTTGCGGGTGATTTTTGGGGTGATTTTATCTCGCAATTGCTCGCAAATGTTTCGCTTTTGTTTTTGCAGAAGTCATTAGTCATTAGTCATTAGTCATTAGTCATTAGTCATTAGTCATTAGTCATTAGTCATTAGTCATTAGTTATTAATGCTGTCCCCCCAAGCTTTCCGTCCAACGTCATCAGGAAGAAGGAAGATGGAAGAAGGAATCGAACGCAATGGTTTGATGAGCAATTAACAGCGTCCTCACGGTTGGGTGCGGTTGCTATTGTTAGGAAATCTGCCTGATTTCTGCTACGAAGCAATGCTGTTTGAGCTTTCCCAAATTTCGAGAACCTCTTGTTTTTCAATACACATTTGATTTAAAAAGTCAAGGGTTTTTTGAAGGTATTGTTTTTTGAATTTCCGGGTGTCGTACTGAATCGAAGTTTTGAGCTGTGAAAGTTGCGAAAGGCTGGGGCAAGTTTGGATTTGGTGGGCGATCGCATTTTGCCACTCTTCCAGCCTGCGGTAGGAGATAAATAGTCCGCCTTTGTCTCGCCGATGCACAAACACCACGAAAGCCCAGGATTCGACTCGCTTAATCAGATTTTGGTTGATTTTGAGGAATTGGGCGATCGACCTGACGGTGATGCGGAGCTTTTTCGAGGGTTGGATGCGGCGAAACAGTGCTGTCATGGCTGTCTATTTATCTTTATTCCAACATTGTAACACAATATGCTCGATTTGCAAACTTAAAAAATGAAACTAGAAAGTCAGGCGTGATAGCTTAGCTTTATGCAGATAGGTGATGACTGATGGTTGTAGCAGAAGCTAAGCGAGAAAAAGAATACTTGAGACGGAGATTTACTGATACCGGCCTGCGGCGGTTGGGTAAATTCCTGCGATCGTGGCGGGAAGCTAGGGGGTGGAGCGTTCACGAACTGAGCGAAAAGACCAAGCAGCATGAGGCTCAATTTTATAATCTAGGGGGAGAGCCTTTGCCGAAAGTTTTGGGGGTCAGCATTGCAGGCATTTCGAGAATCGAAAATGGCTATTACAACAAGCCTGCACCCGATCTTTTGTGGCTGTTCCTCGATGTTCTCGAACCAGTTCACCCGGTTGAAAAGCGGTTGCTTACTCTAGAAGACTTACTTTTGGTCGGAACTGAATTTTGGGACCCAAACGTCGAGGCGTAGGATTGACATAATAGTTAAATTGGATCTGTAAAATGCCGGGATTTCTTGACTTTAAGGCTGTCGTCGATCGGGAAAAACTGCGCCCTGTGCGATTTACGGATACAGGACGCGGTAGATTGGGCAAACTTCTGAAAGCAGCTAGAGAGATTCGGGGCTGGTCAATTATTGAAACAGAAATGGTCACAAAAGAATATGAGGCCGCTCTGTTTCGGACAGCAGGAGATCCTGTACCAAAAGATGTCGGTATTAGTAATGCTACTGTTAGTCGCTACGAACGCGGGAAGTTAGAAAGTTTGGATTGGCGATCGCTCTCTCTGCTATGCTTTGTCCTCAAGCCGATCGATCCGGTGACAAATCAACCCCTAGAACCCATAAACGCCCTTTACATCGCCTGCGAACATCCGCCGTACAACGATGCGAAGCTTTACGACTAAATTACCTCTCGCCCTTTTGTTTCGCCAGCATTGCCTTAGCTTGCTGCCACAAAGCATCTAACTCTTCGGGCGGATAATCCGACAAAGGTCGATCGCACGCAGCCTCAACTTTAGCAAACCGCTGCACGAAGCGATCGCTCGTTCCGTGCAAAGCAGCCGACGCATCTAAATTGTACCAGCGAGCCAATTGAATCAACACAAACATAATATCTCCCAATTCCGACTCCTGCGCCGCCCGATCCTCGTGTTTTAGAGCGTGTTCAAATTCTGCCATTTCCTCATGAAACTTATCCCAAACACCGTCTACATTGTCCCAATCAAAACTCACTTCCGCAGCTTTTTGAGAGATTTTTGCCGCAGCGGCGATGGGAGGCAAAGTGCTAGCATAACGGCTCATTTTCGAGGCTAAGGTTGGTGGCTTTTCCGAATTTGTGCCTTTTTCTGCCGCTTTGATTTTTTCCCAGTTTTCGTTAACTTCATCCACGCTGTTAACTTCTACATCCCCGAAAACGTGGGGATGTCGCCGAATCAGTTTTTCGGTAATTCCCCCAGCGATTTCGGCGAAGGTAAATTGATGGGATTCGCTGGCAATTTGAGCTTGCAGAATTACCTGCAACAGCAAGTCGCCCAATTCTTCGACGATCGCCTCTTTCTCTCCTTTGCGAATCGCGTCGGCGGTTTCATAGGCTTCTTCGATGATGTGAGGAATTAGGGTTTCGGGAGTTTGGGCTAAATCCCAAGGACATCCGCCGTCGGGCGATCGCAACGCGGCCACAACTTCTATCAAGTTTTCGAGTGCAGCGAGCGATCGGCTGTGGGAATTAGACATTAAAATTTACCTTAAGTAGAAGGAAGTTCGGCAACGAGCAATGTACGGGATGTAACGGATGTAACGGATGTAAGTCCGTCGGAAGACGGAAGACGGAAGTTCGGCAACGAGCAATGTACGGGATGTCACGGATGTCACGGATGTCACGGATGTAAGTCCGTCGGAAGACGGAAGATGGAAGATGGAAGAAAGAAGACGGAAGACGGAAGACGGAAGACGGAAGATGGAAGATGGAAGACGGAAGACAGCAAGCTTGAGCGCTAGCCATATTTTACGTTTAATCTATAAGTGGATTTACTTGTTCACCTGTTAGATTTGCTAGATGTGCGGCGGGGAGCTTTGATTTTGCGCCTTTTAATTGTCTTAGGAGGGCGCAACCCGCTCAATCCTTTCTTTTTGAATCTTTTGTAAGCCGAGCCGCCCCAATCGCTCAAATAGTGGCTCATCGCGCCCAATTCGAGACCGATGTAAACTGCTAAAATTTCGATGTAGTGTTCCGAGATCGATCGCCCGTAACCCAAAACCGCTGAGTGCCAATTTCCGGCTAAATTTCCAATTTTTTCCGCAATTACCAATCCCAACACTCCGAAAACCGCGATCCAAATCGCGAGATACAAGATTCGCAAAGCAGTGCCGATTAGGGGCCCGTGGGACAAAAAAGAGCGGTGGCGCAAGCTTTTTTGGTAGGGGAGCCAAATCGGCTTGAACCATCCCCAGCGCTGATACTGGCAGGAGTAGATATCCAAGTCGGGGCCAAACATCAGCCCGCCGAATAAAAAGCTGCCGGAAACGAGCAAAGTCAGGTTGCTGCTCTGAGTCTGGCCAAAGGTGAGGGCTGCCACCAAGGGCAAACTCCATAGAGTGATTCGATCGTGCGTGCGGCCAGAGGGCATTGAAAGTTTATGATTTTTTTAGTTGATCTTTCTGGGATACTGTGATATGATAAATCCCTGTAAGCGCAATTGGGCGATTAGCTCAGTGGTAGAGCGCCTGCTTTACACGCAGGATGCCGTAGGTTCAAATCCTACATCGCCCATACCCAATTGAAAAGAAGATAAAACGGCGGTTGAAACCCGGTTTACAGAAACTTTGGTTCGCGAATCGACGGCTCGCCGAACATTGAGTTTCGGTGTAAAGAGAGTAATGTAATTTTTAAGGGCGATCGCATTCAACCCACAGCAGGTGGGTTTTGTTGTTATAAACGCAGTTTCAACAGCCCTGTCTTTTGTATTAAAGTGAATTTAACATTTTGTGGCAGATGTCCCAGAATTTAGTACGCAATGCAGGAAAATTAATTTATAAATTTTTTTAGAACGATGTATATGAAGCCTAAGATAACTAGCCCGATCGCCTGGAAGCAAGCTGAACTTCTCATGCAGCCCGCCATGATCCGAGTCCTCGACAACATCCGCAAACAATTAGAGGAGTCCCCTTGGACGGGAACTTATCAAAACGTGGAGGTTCCAATTCCCGGCTATCAACTAATTTTAGAGCATCAAGGCGAGCAAAAATCCGTCGATATTTGGGAACTTTGCTATCAAATCTGCTTTGTCAACTACCCGCCAGCCCACACTCCCATGCAAAGCCAAGAAGTTGTAATTGATACTAGCTTGATTGAAGAAGACACAGGCGATGTAGATTGGAATCGTCTTGATACCAAAGCCAGCCAATTAATACAAGAAATCTTCGCTAATTTGAGTCAGTAGTCAGTAGTCATTAGTCATTAGTCAGTAGTCAGTAGTCAGTAGTCAGTAGTCATTAGTCATTAGTCAGTAGTCATTAGTCAACAGTCAACAGTCAACAGCCAACAGTTAACAGTCAACAGTCAACAGTCAACAGTCAACAGCCAACAGCCAACAGCCAACAGCCAACAGTCAACAATTAACAAAATCTTATGATTCAAGAATTGCACGACATTCAAGCCGCAGCCGGCGCTACATTTGCAGAATTAACAACCGCAGAAACAGTCCCAGTCAGTTTTGGTAACGACGCAGCCGCCATCGCAGCAACGAAACAAGGTGCGGCTTTGTACGATCGCACTCACTGGGGACGCATTCAAATCTCCGATAGCGATCGCCTGCGGTTCCTGCACAATCAAAGCACCAATAACTTTAACATACTCAAACCCGGTCAAGGTTGCGACACCGTTTTCCTCACATCCACCGCCCGGACGATCGACCTCGCCACCGCCTATGCTACAGAAGATGCTGTACTGCTGCTAGTTTCAGCCAACCGCCGCCGCCAACTCCTCGAATTGCTCGATCGCTACATTTTCCCAATGGATCGCGTAGAATTAACAGATTTAACCGATACAACAATCGCTTTCAGTCTCCTCGGCCCGGAAAGCACTCAACTATTAGAAAAACTCGGAGTTAGCGAACTGGAAAATCAACCCTACGCTACTCACAAAACGATCGAAAACTCCCCTCTTTCTCCCCCTTACCAAGAGGGATATCGAGGAGGCGTTCGAGTTGCTGTTGGTAGCGGTTTAGCCACTCCCGGATACACATTAATTGCGCCAGCCAGCGATGCAGCCCACTTGTGGAAAGCATTAGTCAAAGCTGGGGCCGTACCGATGGGCGATCGCGTGTGGGAACAACTGCGAATCGAACAAGGCCGCCCCGCCCCCGATTTTGAACTCACCGACGATTACAACCCCCTAGAAGCACGTTTGTCAAACACCATTTCCTACGACAAAGGTTGCTACATCGGTCAAGAAACAATTGCCAGATTGAACACCTACAAAGGAGTCAAACAGGAACTTTGGGGCGTGGAATTGAGCGGCGCAGTTGCACCCGGAACAATCATCACAATCGGAGCAGAAAAAGTCGGCAAACTCACCAGTTTTGTGCAAACCGAATCCGGTTTTTTTGGTCTTGCTTACATCCGCACAAAAGCGGGCGGCCCGGGGCTAAAAGTGCAGCTAGGAGAAATTGCCGGAGAAGTAGTCAATATACCTTTTTTAAGTTTGTAAGCTGTTGACTGTTGACTGTTGACTGTTGACTGTTGGCTGTTTGAACAATGCCGATTTAACCGGAAATGATATTAATTCCCCATTCCGAGAAACTTGAGTTAAATGATTACATATTCATCGCTCAAAACAGCTTGACTCACCTGCGGTTCCGGCTCTACAGCATCGCTGTAATTAGTTTCAATATGCTTGATGAAACTTTCCCGATAAGCTTTGAGATACGAGTTAACTTGTTCGATATCCTGCTCTCCTGTCGCGTAATGACTATCTCTTCTAAAGCGCCCAGATTCTTTGACAAAAGCCATGTCTACTTGCCACAATGCTGCATCAATCGGACGATATCCCAAATCAACAATATCGTAAGCTGCGAATCCTTGGGACTTCATAAAACTCATGACATCATACATTTGACCAAATAAAGTAACTTCAATAATTACATATTCAGTCTGCTGCAAAATTTCCGTTGCTCCCGCTAAAACATCTAATTCCTGTCCGTCTACATCCACTTTAATTAAATACGGGCCTGGTAAATTTCTTTCTCTGCATATTCCGTCCAGCGTAATTGCAGGTATGTTTCTCAAATAAGGATTGCTGCTGTCGGTAACGCGATTTTCTGAAATTGAAGAGTGCAGCATATCGGGACTGACATTGAGGGTGAAAACTCCCGATTTTTTGGTGGCTGCAGCAATAATATATTCTGCACTTGGGAGTTTCCGGCAAATTTTGGCGAGATAAGGTTCATTTTCGGCGATGGGTTCAATTAGTAAGTGTCGCGAATTCGGAAAGGTTTCGTAGAGGTTAAAAGTTCCCAATGCGGCACCGACATCTATCACTGTTTGGGGTTCAAAACCTAAGTTTTTAGCCAGCAACAAGCTGCCTGACATGGTGTTTCTAGGAACTCCTGTTTCTTGTGTGTTCATAATTCTTTTCCTGATTTTAATAAGATGCAGAAAATTGATATTGTATCCGGTAAATAGAGGCATAGCCTCGCCTCTGGTGCATTACCAGGTTCTTCCTGGTAACGAGGAATTATTTAATATTTTCGCAACCAACGGCTTCGGAAATTGAATTAAATCCTTTTTCATCTAATTTTTGCAGCAAACCTTCCAAAATTCGGCGCACCATCCAAGGGCCTTCGTACACCCAACCTGTGTAGACTTGAATTAAACTCGCGCCGGCGGCGATTTTTTCCCAAGCATCGTGGGCGGTGAAAATGCCGCCAACTCCTATTATGGGTAGTTCGCCTTTTGTATATTGCCAGATAAATCGGATGATTTCTGTCGATCGCCCCCGCACTGGTATTCCACTAATTCCGCCGGCTTCTTCGGCGATTGGTTTGCCGGTTTCTGGCAATATTTGGGTTTTCAATCCGTCGCGCCGGATGGTGGTGTTTGTGGCGATAATTCCTGCTAGTTGGTAGGTTTTGGCGATGTCGAGGATTGATGCGATATCCTCCATCTCCAAATCCGGCGCAATTTTGACTAAAATTGGCTTGATTCCCCGGTTTTCTTGTTGCAAAATTTCCAAAATTGTGCTGAGCCCCGCAGCATCTTGGAGCGATCGCAATCCAGGCGTATTTGGAGATGAAACGTTGACTACAAAATAATCCCCCCAATCTTTGAGCAGCTTAAAACTCTCCAAATAATCGGCGGCTGCCTGCTCTAACGGTGTTACCTTAGATTTACCGAGATTGATGCCGATGGGGTAAGGGGACTGAGGCATGGAACGCGAGGCCTCGGATTTTGACTGTTTCTGGGAAGCCTCAAACCGGGCGGCCATTGCTGCGGCTCCTTGATTGTTAAAGCCCATGCGGTTGAGGGCTGCGCTGTCAGCCTCTAAGCGAAACAAGCGAGGTTGGGGGTTTCCCGGCTGCGCTTGGCTGGTGACTGTACCCATTTCGGCAAAGCCAAAGCCAAAATTTGCCCAAATGTCTGCTGCTTGGCCGTTTTTATCAAATCCGGCGGCCAAGCCGACAGGGTTTTTGAAGCTTATTCCCCACTTCGATTGTTCGAGGCGAGAATCTTGCACTCCCAAAGATTTTTGCAATCGCCAGAGCATTTGGCTGGTTGCTGGGTTTGACTGGGTTCTGGCTGCGAGTTCGAGAATTTGGAGAGTGCGGTTGTGCAGCCACTCGGCGTCGGTTTTCAATACGGAAAACAACAGCGGGCGCACGCTAGATTGATATATATCCAATGACTTGTCCTGGGGCACTTGACAAATGAGAAATTAGAAGGGAAATAAAAATATTCAAAAGCCGACGACAATGAAGCGAAGATTTTTACTTCAACTTCCATCGACTTTATCTAATGTTTGAGATTGAATCATAATTGAGACGATTATATTATAGGTTGATTGTTTTTAATTTTAATTTTTAATTTTTTTAAGTTGGTAATTTGAAATTGGACAAAGGTGTGGGGAAGTTGGAAAATGGGGCATGAGCAAAGATCGAAGGATTTAGACGAACAAATGGCGGGCCTGGAGCGCGTTCTCCAAACTCTGCGAGAAGAGGAGAATGTGGAAGTGTTGCTGGAAACCACTCTGGGTTACTTGCAAGCGGAATTTGATTGGCGGTTGATTTGGATCGGGTTGTACGATCGACAAGCTCACCGATTGTTCGGGAAAGGCGGCATGACTCCTAACGGCGACTTGTCTTTTCTCAAACAGCGGTTTGCCCTGAATCCAGGGGATTTGCTCGAACAGGTGGTGATTCAACTGCGCCCGGTGGGAGTCCCGGATTTGCGATCGGAAAATAGAGCGGGAGAATGGCGCAAGGCAGCTCAAACTTTCAACGTTCAAGGCACGACTCTGTTTCCGCTGCGCTACAAAGACCGCTGCTACGGCGTGATTTTGCTGGGGACGGATCAGTGGGGAGCGTCGCCAAAGTCGGAGGAAAAAACGCAGTTGGCGATCGTATTTGGAGCGCTGGCAACTGCTCTTTATCAAATAGAAAAAGATTGGCAGCGAGAACAAGTCAAACACCCGGATGAGTCTCTATTAGCGCTGATTTCGCAGTTGCGGGAATTGCGATCGCTCGATCAATACTTGCAAGCGGTAGTAGAACAGGCCCATGAATTTATCGAGCCGGCGCGGACTAATGTTTATTGGTTCGAGGCAGAGCGGCGCTATTTTTGGCGTAGAGTCAGCAACCGCCAAGTGTCTCCGGGTTTGGGCCCAGGGCGACCGGCTTCGGGCATCACGGTGCAAGACTTGGGCGAATTTTATCAGGCTTTGACTGCAGAACAAATGGTTTGGATCGGTGAATCTCACAGTTCTTTGAAAACTGAGCTGACTGGGCGGTTGATGCAGCAAATCCGCGCTCGCTCTCTGTTGGCTGCGCCGATTGTTTCCGAAGGCGAATTGTTGGGATTTCTGGCAGTGGAAGCGACGGAGGCGCGGATTTGGCAAGACAATGAAAAACATTACTTGCGGGGAGTGGCGGAGTTGGTGGCTTTGACTGCTCCTCTGTCGGAGATGGAGGAGAAAATTGAGCAAACACAGCTCGATCGAGATTTAACTGCCGGCATTGCTCGCGCCATCTACAGCGATGCTGACTGGGAGGCGACTTTGAAAAATACTGCCGAAAAGTTGTGCTCTCGGCTCAAATGCGAATATTTTTTGCTGTTGCTGTACGGTGAAGAACAAAATTGCTTTGAAATTGTCTCCCAAAATCTGCCCCGCAACCGCAGGCCAGTGCCTTCGCCGCTCAAAGCTCTCGATGCGGCTGACAGGCTGCTGCTGCAAGAGTGCGGGGAACCTCTGGGGATTGAAAATTGGGAGGAAGACGGGCGGTTGGGAGCTTGGCGGGAAGTGCTGGCGGAGTCGGGGGTGCGATCGCTTTTGGCATCGAACACTAGGGGGAAAACGGCAAAGTCCGAAAACAGCAATCCCAAATCGCCCGTCGAAAATCAAAAATCGATCGAGGGTTTGCTGGTTGTTGGGCACAGCGCCACTCGTACTTGGAAGCGCGCGGAGCGAGAATTAGTTGAAATAGTCAGCCAACAGCTAGGATTAATCTTGCACTCTTGGCAGCAAAGTTCGGAAATCGATAAATATCAGCAATTCTCGCGATCGCTCAAATCTGGGTTAGCGGTTTTGCAGCATTCTGGCGAGGTGCAATTCGGGCAACAGAAATCTGCTTCGCCTGTAATTTTCCCAGAGTTGCCACTGCAAAAGCTCGACGGTAACTTTGCTCAACAAATTTCCCAGATAATTTCCTGTCCTTTAGTAGCCATCATTACTTGGCATCCGGGCCAGGAGTTGGGTTCAATCTCTGCATCGGTAGCGGCCAATCCCGTATTTGCCCTCAATCCCGATGCCGAGATTCCCGTGCAAACAGATGCTTTGATCCAGCAAACCCTGGCGCGAGGAGGCTTGCTGCAACTGAACTTGAGCCAAGTCCCGCTGGCGACGAAGCGGTGGCTCCGCAGTCCGGGAATTGGCGAAATTATGGCGGTGGCACTGCAGACAGCCCCAGAACACGCTCCGACGGGCATTGTGGTGGTTGCCGACGCTCAGGGCCGCCAGTGGTCTGAGTTGTCGGTGAATTTACTGAGTTCGATGGTGTCTCAGTTGGCTTGGTGGCACAGGTATTTGGCGGTGCAATCTGCCACTGAGTCGCAGCGATTGGATCTGGAAATGCTCAACTGGTACAAGCTGCGCCGTTTTGAGGATTTTTACCGCACTGTGGGAGCGGGGATGAAGGAGTTGGGGGAGTTGAGCCAGTCGATTTTGCAGTCGGCGAAGGAACAAAAGGATGCTCTGAAAACTTTGCGCTACCAACAGGTTTTGCGACAAATGGGCAATGCTTTGGGGTCAACTCATTTGATGTTGAAACACGAACAGTGGCGGCTGCAATTTGCACGAGATGCGGTGTCTGTGAGCGCTTGGTTGAGGCGATCGCTCGATCGCGCGGCCGCCGGTATCAAACAGTCGCAAGTCTTGCTGGAAGTCAACACGGAGGCTGCTGTGTCGGTGTCTGCGGGCAAGACTTTGAGCGTTCGCGCTGACAGCATCAAGCTGGATTTGATCCTGTGCGAATTGCTGGCGTTGGCTTGCAGGCGCTCTGGAGTTGGTGACAAGATTGAGATTCGCTCTGTACTGTTGGGGGAAGATTTGTTAGAGTTGTCTGTGATCGATAGCGGTCGAAAGTGCGATCGACAGTTAATTGCTGCTTTCAACGGCGGTTCCCACCACGATATACTGGCCGTTTCGTCACATAGGTCGATCGTCCAAAATCTTTTAATTTGTCAGCGAGTGGTACGCTTAATGGGGGGAGAATTTTCCTTAGAAAGGTTAGAAAATAATGCAATTGTCGCCCGCTTAGTCCTGCCCCTAGCCACTTCTTAAAATTCTGTTGACTTCCTAGGGCGCGCCTTGTGTCTACTGTTGAATAAACGAACAATTGCATGAATCACTGAATTGATACAGCAACCGCAGATGTCAGGTAGATGCAACACCGATAAACGCAGATAATGTCCTGTGAAGTGATATCAATTCCGGTTGCAATCCTCATGATGTTGACTGTTAACAGTCAACAGTCAACAGTCAACGCCTGAATTTACTATTCCGATGCTAACGGATTTGATATAACACTTGCCGCCTCAGAATTCGGAAAAAACTTGGCAGTAATCCAAGCAGTTACAATATGGGAAAGCAATCCCATTGGCCCTGCAAACAAACACAAAGCCAAAGAATGAACCGTCCAAACTCTTGTCCGCTGTCCTTCCAAATAAATCCATCGCCCGACAAACAAATCCATGACTAAAAAATGAATCCATCCCGTAGCCGCCGCCGTTTCCTCCCCCAAAAATTTAGCAATATCTGCTAGTTTTGGATTGGACAAAGCCGCCGCATTTTCCGCCGTCAGACTGCTACCAAATAAATATATGTACAAGAGGGCGAGCACCACAAACGGAATAAAGGAATTCATTACTTTTCTGGTAATTCCCCAGTTTGGCAATAAAATCATAATTGCCCAGAAAGGTAAAACAAACAGATTACCCGCATTGAAAATTAGTTCTGGTGTCATAATTTGGTGTTTGCTCCTGCAAAATGCGATAGAATCAAGACTGTTAAGATTACTTTACACAATTTTTGCTAAAAATTATCAAAATATGCCAAAAATTTAATTCACAAATTAAAAAGAGTTGCTATACTGATCCCAAATCTAAGACTTGTGTCATGGGCGATCGATTAATCGCACTACGAACCTGAGAAAACTATATTTGGAAGGTGCTGATGCGTTTAGGAATGACATCTAAAATCCGAAATATAGCGGTTCTCAAGCGTGGTGAGATATGCCCTATGCCCCATGCCCTATGCCCCATGCCCCATGCCCTATCCCCTGTGCCGGATAATACCTCATATGAGAGCTTGAAAGGCTATATCAAATTCCATGACAACAACTTATAGTAATTTTCCTGATTGGTGCAAGCATAAAGAAAATCTTTCTCCCGGTGCGAAACATACCGTAGATATACTGTTGCAAATATCAGATACTGCCGAATGCGATCGAGCCGATGAACTGCTTTCTAGTATAACAGAACTCAATCTCAAACAACTTCAAATTACCGATATCAGTCCCCTTTCATCTTTCACTCAACTTACGAGTTTGATCCTCGACAGCAATCAAATATCTGACATCACTCCCCTGCAATTTTTAACTAAACTGAAAACTCTGGTAATGGATGTCAATCAAATATCAGATATCAGCCCGCTTTCATCTCTTACTAATCTGACTAGACTCGTTCTAGATACCAATCAAATATCAGACATTACTCCCCTAGCTGCTTTAACTAATCTTACGGAACTTGTCTTGTTTGACAATCAAATATCCGATATCAGTTCCTTGGAAAATTTAACTAAGTTAAAAGCGCTGATTCTCTACACAAATCAAATTCACAATCTCGCTCCTTTAGCAAATTTAACTGAACTCAAAGTTCTCTATCTTTACAAAAATAAAATATCAGACATCAGCCCGCTGGCTTCTTTGAACAATCTACACACCCTGTTTTTATTCGAGAATAAAGTATCTAATTTAACTCCGCTAAAAGCTTTAAATAACTTAAAAAGACTGGTTTTATTCCAAAATCAAATATCCGATATTAGTCCTTTGGCAGATTTAACTGCTTTAGTTGAACTAAACCTAGGTAACAATCAAATATCAGACATCAGTCCGCTGAAATCCTTAACTAATTTGACTCAACTTTATCTGTTCAACAATCGGATTTCGGAGGGTGGGGCGCTACAAGCTTTGAATAACTTATTTTTGCTCGATTTGTACAATAATCAAATTTCTGAAATCGGTTGGCTGCAATATTTGCAAAGGTTGACGGCGCTTGACTTGCGCGGAAATCCGATTGTGAATAAGATTTGTCCTGTCAATCCTGAATCTATATGTCGGTTTTAATTGTTAAGGACGTGGCGAAATCTGGGGGCTTGTGATAGGATGTCGAACGTTGGTATCAGGAGAAAGTTATGAGTTCGCACGATGCTTTGATGTTAGTAGTGCTGCTGTTGCCAGGTTTGGCTTTGTCGATCGCAATTATGGGCAGTTTTGCCGCTGGTGGATAAAGTGTTCGATCCTGCGGATTTTAGTCCTCTGATAATTTTAAAGAGGACTAAAGTCTTCACTACCAACCTGTTGCTGCTAGTTTACAAGAATTGTGCAGTCACATCGGAATTTACCAGGGTGTTGGCGCACAAAATACCCGATGCTGCGACGGCGGGAACGCCAATTCCCGGCATGGTGCTGTCTCCCACTCGATACAAGCCTTTGACTGGGGTTTGCGGCCCGGGAAATGTGCCTTTTCCGGCGGCGATTGCAGGCCCGTAGGTTCCTTGATATCGGCGCAAATATCGGGCGTGGGTTAGCGGTGTGCCGATCGACTCTAAGACTATTCGCGATCGCAAATCCGGTATAATTTTTTCTAAAGCTTTGAACAAAGATTGCGATCGCCCTTGTTTCTTTTCCTGATAACCGCCGCCGTATTCCCAACCTGCGTAAGGTTCCAATGTATAAGCGTGAATGGCATGATGTCCGGGCGGCGCTAGAGTTTGATCCCACACTGTCGGAATTGAAATCATGCAGGTATTTCCGGGTACTGTAATGTCGATTGTGCTGTCGTGAACGACGACGTGGTGGCCGGTCAATCCTTCGAGTTTGTCGGCTTTAATGCCTAAATGCAGGTGCATGAAACTGTTGATTGCTGGCACCGACAAGGCAGTTTTTCGGTAGCTTGCTGGCAAATCTTCAGGCCGCAGTAACTTTGTATAAGTATCCCAAACGGTGGCATTTGAAATGACAATTGGGGCGCGGATAATTTCGCCGTTTTGCAAGCGAATGCCCGTGGTTTTGCCGGATTCAACTAATATTTGCTCGACTGGTGTTCCCAATCGCAATTTTCCTCCCCACCGCTGCAAGCCTCGAACTAAGGCATCGACGATCGCACCGCTGCCTCCTACAGGATATTCGATCGCCACTCGCGATCGTTCGCCAATCATAAAAGCAATTTCTGGCGCGACAGTTTCGTGGGCTTTCAAGCCCGACAGCAAAAAACACTCCAAATCGATCAAACGCCGCACCCAAGGATCGCGCACGTCTCTATCCATTAATGTACCAGCCGAACTGGCGATCGCCCCCAATGACGGTAACAGCTTCAGCAAAGCAGGCGAGTACCGAGACAGCAACATAGGTATCAATTGCCAGTCCGATCTCAGCGCCAAAGCCGGAATTCCACGCAAAGCGTCATACACAACTAATAGATTTTGTTGAAATTGCTGCAATTCTATAGCGCCTTGCGGTGTGAATTGAGCTACAGCATCTAAGTAATTTCTCGCATTAGCATAAACTGGCAAACTTCCTTCAGGGAAATGGTAATGGCCCAGCGGATCGTAGGCAATTACTGCGATCGATTCCTCCAACACATTCAAGACTTGCGACAAAGGATTGAGCGACTGCGAATCGCTCAAACCGCAATAAAAAGAAGGCCCAGAATCAAAGTGAAATCCCCCGCGCCAAAAGCTGTGAGCCGCCCCGCCCGCTATGGTGTGGCTCTCGCAGACGAGTACCCGCTTCCCGTAGCGAGAAAGCATCGAGCCTGCGACTAAGCCGCCAATACCGCTACCAATTACGATCGCATCAAAGTCTTGCATTTATCAAATGTGGTATAATTGTATTATTTATTGCTGACCCGCCAGAAACAAGTACAAGCCCAGACCTATAGCCTATTTCAAAAAGGTGAGCAACAGGCTTAGATTTGAGATTTTAGATTGAGGGCTCTATCGATACCTCATCGAGAGTGATAACTGCTATAAGTAGTGAATTATCGCAAAATTTTAGACCCTTGCTGAAATCCGGTGATTCGCAAAGCTGCAAGTCAATCGAAAATCTCAAACTTGTTCCCTCGCAAAGTCGAAAAATCTAAAATGGAAAATCCACTGCATCTTGACCCCGCCAAAAACGGAAGCCCCCGCAGGACAGTCGTGGAACTCCTAAAATTTTAGACTCAAGTTGGGGTGCCGGTGAATCACTGGCAATGCAAGTAAATCTCAAATCTCAAATCTCAAATCGACTGACAGGGTATTTTTTGGAGAGGAAAACTATGCAAGCTTTATCTATTTTAGATGAAGTTGTTCGCGAATTAGAACAAGACATCAATCTCTCGCGCATAAAAAAAATTATATTTTTTGCTTGTAAAGAGTGTTGGGAAAACGATTCGACCAAACTCGCCAGCGCCGATGTAAAGAGTTTAATCCAAGAACTCTGCGCTAAATACAACAAGTTAGAAGATATTGAAGCAGTTTTAAGCAGTCTAGTTGCTAAGGTAAATAAAAAAACCGAGTACGCTTTAATGGCAGATCAAATCGTCTGCCAACTGAGCAGGCTTTACGAATACCAAGACTTCACAAAATTAGAAACAAACATATCTAATTTTGGCGGTTATGAAGCACCTGCATTTGACGAACACTTCAGTTCGGAACTGCCACCAGAGGAGTTGAATGAAAGAGACCCCGGAGATCTATTTGATGTCCGACAAAAAATTTTACAGCAAACAAATCCGCTGAGGGCGAAAATCCTCATTTTTTCTACTCTTTATCACCAGTTCACTTTTAGCGAGCGCGACTGGATGCTGCTAAAAAGTCAAGAACTTGACAATCTGCTGCGACAACTGTTTAAAGTCTGCAGCAGTCTGCCCGAACTCGAATCTCAGTTGTACAGAACTGCCGACAGTCTCGACAACACAGACGAATCCGACCAAGTGGCTAGCGTGATTATCAAAGCGATGAATTATTGTTACGCAAAATTTCCACAGAAAGAACACGATCGAGCCGAAGATTCCGCTACCGAAGATTACGATCGAACCCATTTAAACAACAGCTTTTATCAAGAAAACGAGCCGGTTGACAGGGACAACGATTATTTTGAGTCGGGCGATATTACTCACATCATTCAAGCTGCTCCCACTCACTATTATTATGACCCAGAGCAGACTTGCTTAGTGCCGGACACGGCAGAAAATACCAAGTTTAAACAACCCGAAACCAGCAGCAATAATTCTACGGCAAATTTCGGAAAAGACTTGGTAGAAACCTTACCAGTTTCAGAAACCCCGACAGTTATCGAAATTTACGAGCCGACCGTTCCAGTTACTATCAATATTAGCGATTCCATCAAGCGTAAGTTGGGATTGGAAGAAGAAATGACAGGATTGGTCAGTCAAAGTGCTAACTCAGCAACGGATCAAATAGAAAAGATATTCAGCGAGTTAGAAGCTGCTTTGAACGGAAAATTTTCTACGGAAAGTCCAGAGGAACGTTTGTATTTGAAATATAAAAATCTCAAAGATTATGTAGAACAAGTTCAGGGATTTACCGACAAATTAATTGAAATTCTGAAGGAAGTAGAGTCAAAAGAAAGCGGGTACTCTCCTTCTGAAACCTCCGAAAATATTGCCGAAAACAGTTCAGCAACAGAGCCGCCTAATTCCCCAGAGAAACCAAATCAGTATCAGCTTGTGGAAATGGCACAACAAGGCAAGCCAAAGGCGATCGCCCTATTGATCAATCAATTGCTACAGCCTAAAGGAATTACCGCTATAGCCGGATTTAAAGACGGTTGGCTCCACGTTATTTTAGAGTCTGCCGAATTACCAAACCAAGAGACTACAGCTACATACATTCACAAAAAACTGTGTACTTTAAAATCAAAATATCTGACTCGCGTGAAAATTCACGGGCGACAGGTAGGCAACAAAACAGTCGCTTGGACTCAAGAATTTGTGAATTAAACTCATTACATCCCCGACAGAATGGCAGCATCTGGTGTTTAGCAAAAAGCTTTTTTTTATTTAGCCTGCGAGCGTCCCCGATCGCGTATTGTGTTCGCGATCGGGGACCCTCGCACTATAAAAGGCCAAACTGAGATGCTCCCGACAGAAGTTTGCGGCTACAAAAACTAAGTTTGCAAGACAAAGACTGAAATTCAAAAATTTAAGTAATAGCATATTTTACCCAGATTCAAAACAAATATGAATGCCAGCGAAATTTTAAGGCGATATACATCAGGAGAACTAGATTTTCAAGGTATGAACCTCAGAGGCGTATACCTCAGCGGCGCGGATTTAATTGGTGTAAATTTAAGCAGTGCTGACCTCTGGGGTGCAAACTTAACGATGTCATACCTGAGCAGAATTAACCTTCAGAGTGCAAATTTAACTAATGCCAAGTTGTGCGGTGCTAACTTAAATCAGGCCAACTTGAGCGGAGCAAATCTGTCCGATGCAGACTTCCACGGAGCGACTTTGCAAGGTGCAGACTGTCGCAAAGCCAACATCTCTTTAGCAATTTTTATCGATGCAAATTTGAGCGATGCAGATATGCGAGGAGTCAATTTGCAAGCTACAGACTTGCGAGGCGCTTGCTTGCGCGGTGCAAATTTGCGTAAGGAGCCGCGAATTTTTGAGGGTGCAAATTTGCGGAGTGCAAATTTGCAAGGTGCAGATTTGCGGGGCGTCAATTTGCTAGGTGCAGATTTGACTAAAGCTAATCTCAGTCAAGCGAATTTGACTGAAGCATCTCTACGGGAAGCAAATTTGACTCAGGCGAATTTGAGCGAAGCTATTTTAAATGGCACATTTTTGACTGAAGCAACTTTGGTAGAAACAAATTTTTCTTGGGCTGTTATGACAAATGCTAAGTTAGAAAGAGCTATATTAATTGATGCTGAATTGGCTGGTGCTAATTTGCGAGGTGCATTTCTTCCTGATGTTAAATTGAGCAATGCTAATTTAGTTATGGCTGATTTGAGTCGAGCTAATTTGGTGAGGGCTGATTTAAGTCGAGCTAATTTGAATCAAGCAAATTTGACTGAAACCGATATGACTGATGCTTACCTGGCTAGAACAGATTTGCGGGAGGCAATTTTGCACCGCACAAATTTGATGAGAGCCGATTTGAGCACTGCTAATTTAGCGGGAGCTCAGTGGCGCGGTACAATTATGCCAAGTGGAGAATTGCACGGGTGATTGGGAATTGGGCGAGCGCGAAGCGGAGGGATGGGGAATTGGTAATTTTTAGGGTGGCTCAGCTATTAGTTTCTCGATGCTGTCAAACAGCTAGCTGACGCATCCTGCAAGGTGCAATTTAAATCCAAAGTAGCTGAGCGCGACAGTAGTTTTTACTCATGAGTCATGGGAAATTATAAAACAGTTTTTTTGTTCAACAGCCTAACCTTACTGTTAGTTGGGCTAGTAACTGTGTGCTTGAGTTTATTCGGTTCTTCGGTAAAAGGGTTATTTTTGCCGCCTTGCTCTACCACGTATCCGGGTGCTGGTTTCTTTTTCTTGGCGTTTCAAATGTTATTTTATTTATCAGTAATGGTATGCGTTTTTACCTTTGGATTGCTGAGAATTATTCAACCAAATCGCCCAGAAAATAGATTTATTTTATATTCGGCACTGTTTGCAGGTTGCTTTCTGTTCAATGAAGTTTTTCGCACCCACGTTCATCTGGGGCGTGCGGGTTTTCCTAAAGTGACAATTGTCATATTTTATGCGGTGCTGGCAATTGCATACGGATTGGTTTTTAGGAGGCAAATTAAATTAACTCCCTATCCTTTACTGTTGAGCGGCGTTGGGTTGTTATTTGTTGCCTTTTGTGCAGAAGCGCTGCCTTTGAAAAATGAGATTTTTTTGAGCTTGTTGGAGGGAATTCCGAAGTTGTTGAGCGGGATTAATATTGCACTTTATTTTTGGTTTGTGTGTCAGGGTTCGATAGTGCGATCGCTCAATGGGGCTTTCGGGGCCGGCGGGACACTCCACAATTAAATTTACTGTTTGTGGAACAGGCTTTCCGGCCTGTTCCTACTCGATATTTTAGTCCGCGAATAAGGAATAACAAAGCCGGATTTGGTATCCCAATCAAAACAGAAAATATCTCTGCGCCATTGGCAAAACAGTTGCCGGTTCGCAAGTCAACAATTCCCCATCCGCCCTCACTTCATAGGTTTCTGGATCGACTTCCATCTGTGGCAAATAATCGTTGAGTTTCATATCTCTTTTACTAATTTGCCGCGTGCCCGAAACTGCTACAGTGGGCTTTTGCAAACCGAGCTGTGCGGCAATATCTCGATCGCGCGCCGCCTGAGAAACAAACGTCAAACAAGTCGCCCCAATCGCCCCCCCAAAGCTGCCAAACATCGGCCGCATATGCACCGGCTGCGGCGTCGGAATGCTAGCGTTAGCATCTCCCATCTGCCCGTAGGCGATCGCCCCTCCCTTAATTACCAGTTCCGGTTTAACCCCAAAAAACGCCGGCCGCCACAAACACAAATCCGCCAATTTCCCCTCTTCCACCGAACCCACATACTGACTAATTCCGTGAGTAATCGCCGGATTAATTGTATATTTTGCAATGTACCGCTTCGCCCGAAAATTGTCATTTTCTCCCTCTATTTCCCCCCCTTGATAAG
Organism: Tychonema sp. LEGE 06208; assembly: GCF_015207505.1. GTDB lineage: Bacteria > Cyanobacteriota > Cyanobacteriia > Cyanobacteriales > Microcoleaceae > Microcoleus. The sequence continues at coordinate 24,448 of NZ_JADEWT010000007.1, read as the reverse complement.
GGGGGGTTAGGGGGGGTAAATTCCCCCTTTGAACCTTCATTTTATGAGCCGTTTGCCAAGTCCGAATAATCACTTCCCCAACCCTTCCCATCGCCTGCGAGTCAGAAGAAATCATACTAAACGCGCCCAAATCGTGCAAAATATCTTCAGCAGCAATAGTTTCCCTTCTAATTCTCGACTCAGCAAAAGCCACATCTTCAGGAATCCCCCGATCCAAATGGTGACAAACCATCAACATATCTAAATGTTCTTCCAAAGTATTGACAGTATAAGGGCGAGTCGGGTTAGTAGACGAAGGCAAAACATTAGCTTGGCCGCAGACTTTAATAATATCCGGTGCGTGTCCGCCGCCAGCACCTTCGGTGTGGTAAGTGTGGATTGCCCGATTTTTAAAAGCCGCAATTGTCGCTTCCACAAATCCCGCTTCATTGAGAGTATCGGTGTGAATTGCAACTTGCACGTCGTACTCGTCAGCCACACTCAAACAATTGTCGATCGTCGATGGCGTAGTTCCCCAATCTTCGTGGAGTTTCAAACCCATTGCACCGGCGAATATTTGTTCGACCAATCCTTGAGGTTGGCTGCTATTTCCTTTACCTAAAAATCCCAAATTCACCGGGAAAGCGTCGGCTGCTTGCAGCATTCTGTACATATGCCAAGGGCCGGGAGTGCAAGTGGTGGCGTTTGTACCCGTTGCGGGGCCAGTGCCGCCGCCGATCATTGTAGTGATTCCAGAGGCGATCGCCACTTCTATTTGTTGCGGGCAAATAAAGTGAATGTGAGAGTCAATTCCCCCAGCCGTGAGAATCATTCCTTCACCAGCAATAACTTCTGTACCCGGCCCGATAATAATATCTACTCTATCTTGAATGTAAGGATTTCCGGCTTTACCAATTTTGTAAATTTTCCCGTCTTTAATACCGATATCTGCTTTAACAATTCCCCACCAATCCAATATTAAAGCATTAGTAATTACCGTGTCAACAGCACCGTCAGCATTAGAAATAGGCGACTGTCCCATACCATCGCGAATAACTTTACCGCCACCAAATTTAACTTCATCCCCGTAGGTTGTGAAGTCTTGTTCAACTTCTATGAATAATTCTGTATCGGCTAACCGGACGCGATCGCCCGTTGTCGGCCCAAAAGTTTCCGCGTAGGCGCGACGATCCATTCTGTAACTCATATTAATCCACTCCTTACTTGATTTAATTTTGCCACAAACTGGTTAACCTGTTCTTCTGTTTTAAAGAATCCTTCAGCAATTAAACCAAAGGAATCATCTTGTTCTATTTCTTGATAGTTAGGTAACAAATTAGCAAATTCTTCTGCATCAATGTTTAAATAGTTTGAAATTCTATCTATGTATACTTTAACTTTTAGACCATTCCTAGGCGTACTTTCAGTTAACAAAAGATTTAAGATAAGTTTGCCATTTCGACATCTTTCTCTCAATGCCAGACCTTTTGTTGTTGTATTTATCCAAAATATATGTGGTACAACTTCGTCATAAAGTAGTCTATACAATTTTCCAACTTCATTGCTATCTGCCATTTCAGATAATTGTTCTAGGGTCAAGTTGAGATTTTTTTTGGATGTATTTACAGGTTTTATTTCAGCCTCAATCAACAATTTTCTTGCTAGTAACTCTCTACCGCTTGAGTCACGGAAATACTGGAATGTTGCGACATTGATTCTCACACCATAAGTTTCTGACAAGTATTTAATAATCCTTTCAGAATTACTATCTATCTGTGCAGCTACAATTATAATGTTGTGCTGATAATTCAAGATATCAGGGAATTCTGAGCTAAATTTATCACAAAAAGCATCTTCTAAGTTACTGCCATTTTTAGTTAGTAAATAAGCATTGGCAATTTCTGTAACTCTCTCCTTTGACAAATCCTTAACCCATGAGGCATCATCCAAGGCTTGTGCTGTTACTTCTCTTGATGTTTTGTCCTTCTTTAACTCAACAATGACTAAATCTCCGTTCCTATCTATACATAAAAGGTCAAGCTTTCCACCATAATCAGTAATCACTTGCCGACCAATGACCAAGAGATCGTCTGCTAGAATTGAAATATCATTATCTAGCCAGGTTTCTAAACGCGATTCTAAGTCTAACTTAGATTCGGTAATTTCCTTCAATTTATCCTTTGATATTTCCCACAATCTAATTTGATCTGACATATCGAATTATACTCCTACCAATTATTCTTTTTAAGCTCGGCAAACAAGTCTCACCCATCTAACTTACCGTTCACTTTCCCGTTAAAGCCGTAGACTTCACGACTGCCGACAAACGGTACTAATTGCACTTCCCTTTCATCTCCGGGTTCAAATCGGACTGCCGTTCCCGCCGGGATATCCAGCCGCATTCCTTTTGCTTGTTCTCGATTAAATGCCAAGGCTTCGTTCGCTTCATAAAAGTGATAGTGGGAACCGATTTGAATCGGTCTATCTCCCGTATTTCCTACAAGCAAGCGCACTGTTTCACGCCCTGCATTTAATTCAATTTCGCCTGCTAAAACAATCATTTCTCCCGGAATCATATCTATCTCCTGCGAGTTGTTGCGGTAGAATATTTAACGAATCGGATCGTGCACTGTCACCAACTTAGTGCCGTCGGGAAAAGTGGCCTCAACCTGCACTTCGTGCACCATTTCCGGTATCCCTTCCATGACATCTTCCCGCGTCAGGAGAGTTGTCCCGTAGCTCATTAAATCTGCGACGGTGAGGCCGTCTCTAGCTCCTTCTAAAATCGCGGCGGAAATGTAGGCTAGTGCTTCTGGATAGTTTAATTTTAAGCCTCTTTGTTTCCGGCGCTCTGCTACGAGGGCGGCGGTGAAAATCAGCAGTTTGTCTTTTTCTTGGGGGGTGAGTTGCATTTTTATCCTGGTAAGGGCGATCGCATTATTTGCTTAAGTTCGGCTATCAATTATACATCAAATTTGATATCGAAGTAGCTGTCAATGATACAATTTTTGAATTCAGAAAACCCTATTTTATCCAAACTCTGGGCAAACAGCAAGGGCGTTCTGAAAAAGATAAGCGCAACAAGTGCCAAATGCTGACAAACCAGTCTCTCGCTGCGGTGGTGGATGAACCGCGATATCGGCACAGCAAACCGTTAGGAATACGAGTCACGCCGACGGTTGAATTACCCGGATAAATTGTTGCCTCAGATGGCAAAGCTCGCAATTTTTCCACGAGTTCTGCTGTAACAGGTTCGCCGATCCAAGCGAGGGTAGCAACTACGGGTTTTCCTGCTAAACCGTGAGGACTTTCGAGCATTTGCGATCCACCTTTGAGCAATTGTCTGTCAATCCATAGAGGGCTGTTTTGTTGCCAGACTTCGGTGTGCGAGATCCATTCTCCCGACAAGAACTTTTCGCCTTTAGCACTGCGTCCGAACCGGGTAATTTCCCACAGCAAAATCCTCGCTGCCGGTGCTAATTTTACCCGCAGATTTTGCTGATAAATTGCGCCGTCGAAAACGATTGTTTCCTGCGGTAGCCATTCTAAATTAGCACCAGATTCTAGTTTAATATCGATATTTTGTTGTGATTTTAGTCCGCTGCTACGATAGATTTTACTAGCAGCGGCGCTGGTAATCAAGGCTTTGGTGTTGGGTTGGAGATGAAAATTGCTGGAAAGGCGATCGCCCCCGACAACTCCCCCAGCCGTGTGCAAAATGACGCTGTGACAAACCTCTTTCCCTTCAGGATAAAACGGGCGCTGTACCTTGAGGGGCGCTTGCATTTGATTGTGGATGATTTGAGTTGCGCCGCTGCGGTTGGCGTAGACTAAATTGAGGCGGCCGTGCCATCCAGTTTGAATGTTATTTGTAGGTTGTTCAGTCGAGTTTTGAATCACCAGGTGGCTTATGACAAAAGATAACAATAATACAAGATAGCAGATTATACTACTTAATATGCGTTTTAAGTTATCCTCCCATGCCAGCCACCCCTGAAAGCCTCCAGAAATTCGTCACCTACTGCCAGCAAAACATTACAGGCGATGAAAAAGGACAAGCACAAGTGTTTTTAGACCGCTTCTTTCGGGCTTTCGGGCACGAGGGGGCATTGGAAGCCGGCGCAACCTATGAGGAACGCATAGAAAAAAGCAGCAAAAAAGGTCAAATGGGATTTGCTGATTTGGTGTGGAAAAAGCACGTTTTGATTGAAATGAAAAAGCGCGGCGAAGATTTGACTAAAAGAGAACACCGCACCCAAACAGAACGCTATTATATTCGCCTCAAAAAAGACGATCGCCCGCGCTACGTCATGATGTGCAATTTTGACGAATTTCACATTTACGATTTCGACCTTCAGCCGGATCAGCCTGTAGACATTATATCCCTAAAGCAATTGCCCGCGCGATCGCCCGCTTTTGCCTTCATGGAATCTACCAGCCGCCGCCCCATATTCAAAAACAACCAAGTCGAGATTACCGAAAAAGCTGCTAGCAGAATGGGGATGCTGCTGGAAATGCTAATCGATCGCGGCCAAGAGCGCAAATTTGCTAAATTTAATCAGTTTCAAGCACAGCGATTTGTGTTGCAGTGCGTCTTAGCAATGTTTGCCGAAGATCGGGGACTTTTGCCGCCTGCACTCTTTACTCGCTGCGTCAAAGATTGTCTGGAAGGAGCAAGTTCTTACGATGTCTTGGGCGGCTTATTTCAAGCCATGAATCAGCAGGGAGTCACGCCTGCGGGACGTTATGAAGGAGTCGATTATTTCAACGGCGGATTGTTTTCTGAAATACATCCCATTGAACTGCAACAGGGAGAATTGAAAATATTAGAAGTTTGTGCAGAACAAAATTGGAGTCAGGTACGCCCTTCTATTTTTGGCAATATCTTTGAATCGGCTTTGAAAACAGATAAAAAACAGCGCCGCGCTTACGGGATTCACTTTACTACAGAGGGAGACATTCGCCGCATTGTTCTGCCGACAATTAGCTATTACTGGGAAGAGCGAATTAACGCTGCAAATACCGTAGCCAAACTGCAAAATCTGCACCAAGAATTAGGTCGCTATCGCGTGCTAGATCCGGCTTGCGGTTCGGGTAATTTTCTGTATGTAGCTTATCAGGAACTGAAGCAAGTTGAAAAGTTACTTTTAGATAAGCTAAACGAGTTCGACGGTACAAGAGGTTATATTAATTTAGTCACGCCGCAGCAATTTTACGGCATGGATATTAACTCGTTTGCGGTGGAGTTGGCGCGGGTGACGCTGATGATTGGCCGCAAAGTGGCGATCGACAATTTGGGATTGAAAGAGCCTTCTCTGCCTTTAGATACTTTGGATAAAAATATTGTCTGTGCTGATGCTTTATTTACTGATTGGGTAAAGGCTGACGCGATTATCGGGAATCCTCCGTTTTTAGGCGGCAAGCACATGAGAATTGCCCTGGGAGATGAATATATTGACCGCGTGTTTAAACGCTTTCCTGATGTGAAAGATTCGGTTGATTTTTGTGCTTATTGGTTTCGCATTGCTCACAATAATTTAGCACTAAATGGTAGGGCTGGTTTAGTTGCTACTAATTCAATCAGTCAAGGTAAAAGCCGTGCTGCTACTTTAGATTATGTCGCGCACAATGGCGGTCACATTTATGCGGCAGTTTCTACTCAGCCTTGGTCTGGGGAAGCTAAGGTTCATGTTAGTTTGATTAACTGGAGCAAGGAAAAGCCGAAAGTTTACTATTTAGATAATCTCGTGGTTTCCAGTATCAACTCTTCGCTGCAAGCTACGATTGATGTTTCTCAAGCTGCTAGGTTGTCAGCGAATTTAAACAAATGCTTTCAAGGTGTAATTCCTCTTGGCATGGGGTTTATTGCTAGCGAACAACAGGCTCAGGATTGGATGAAAGCAGATTTAAAGAATCAAGATGTTCTCAAGCTGTTTTCAATGGGTGCAAACTTAGCTAAAAATCCACACGGTAGACCTGAACGTTGGATAATTGATTTCAATGAGATGATGATTGAAGAAGCTATAGATTATGCAATCCCTTTTGAGCATATCAAAGCTACTGTCAAACCAGAACGGGATAAGAACCGCAGGGATACTAGGAGAATTAATTGGTGGAAGTTTGGCGAAAATGCTCCAAAAATGAGAAAGGCGATCGCCCTTTTATCTCACTACTTCACCGTACCGAGAGTCTCAAAGTGGGCTGTCTTCATTCCCGCTCCCGTTAGTTGGCTGCCAGGAGACAAATCAGTAGTTGTTGCCTCTGATGATTTTTATGTTTTTGGCATCCTCACATCTAAAGTTCACCGTACTTGGATGAACGCTCAAAAATCAACTCTCAAAGCAGATATCGCTTACACCCACAATACCTGCTTTGAAACTTTCCCATTTCCGCAGACACCGACTCGTCAATCAGTCGAGCAAATTCGCGTAACGGCGCTGGAATTGCACGAATACCGCACTCAACAAATGTCAGCAAAACAGTGGGGAATTACTCAACTTTACAATAATTTTTTTGAAGAACCAACAAGTCAGCTTTATAAACTTCATGAAGCGCTCGATCGCGAATGTAATGCAGCTTACGGATTTACTGACAGCGACGATATTTTAGCAAAACTGCTGGAATTGAACCTAGAACTGGCAGAAACCGAAAAACAAGGTCAGCCCATAGTTGGGCCCACAGCCCCGAATTAAGCGAAAATACTAACTGCCAGGTAAAATTTTTTATCCATTTCCTCTGCAATTCTTGCCCAGCATCAAGACAAAATTGAGATCCATCCCCAAATCGGACTGGGTACGGAATTTGTGATTGCTTTGCTTGTGGCTGCCTAAAACACGATACACACAAATTCACGATTTTTTTCAGAAGTCGAGAATCGGCGTGTATCGCACTTTCAACCTAAATTTGATGGGGGTGGAGGGACTTGAACCCACACGACCGTTTCGGGTCAACGGATTTTAAGTCCGTAGCGTCTACCATTCCGCCACACCCCCCTTTAGTCAAATTGCTGTGGATTTGATTCACTGACAGCAACAGCCTTTTATTCTACAACCAAAACCCCAATTTACGCAACCCCTAATCTAAAAATTCTCAAAACTCGCGCTGCATCTCGCCAAGCGGTACAATAGTTAACCAGCTAGCGGAGCGTCTGTGCCCCCTTACCGTTGTTATTATTCCCCTAAAGCAAATCTATGTATATTACCTTGCTGCTTTACGCCGTGTTAGCAGGAGCCTACCTCCTGGTAGTACCGGCCGCCACCTACGCTTACCTGAACAGCCGCTGGTACGTGGCCACGTCTTTTGAGCGCGGCTTCATGTACTTCTTGATGTTCTTCTTCTTCCCCGGTATGTTTCTCCTAGCTCCCTTTTTGAACTTTCGCCCCAAACGGCGGCAGATTGAAGCCTAAATGCGACGTATTGACGTAATTGGAATCAGTCTCGGCTTTTTTGTAGCAGGTGGCATAGTCTACTTGCTACTGCAATTCGCCGGACTCGACAGCATGAATGCAGGGATTTGGAGTCAGTTATTTTTGGTTGCTGGCTTGATTGGCTGGCTGGTGACTTATTTATTTCGAGCCCTGACTCAAAGTATGACCTACAGCGAGCAACTGAAAGAGTACAAAGATGCTGTCTTGCAGAAGCAGCTAGATGCACTCACTCCTGAAGAGTTAGCCAAACTTCAAGCCGAAATTGAGCAGGAAAAAGATAATTAGTCAATAGTCATTAGTCCTTGGTCATTAGTCATTAGTCCTCAGTTATTAGTTATTAGTGTTTTTTAGGCGTGCGAGGATGTCGCTCGCTTCGGGCAACTGACGACTGATGACTAATGATTGAGGATGGAAAGCGAGTTCTTAATCTCGCACTAATGACAAGGTTCGAGAGCGATGACGGCACTGATAACTAATGACTATTGACCAAGGACTATTGACTGATGACTAATGACTAATGACCAATGACCAATGACTAATAACTAATGACTATTTCTAATTGTTTTGAAACGTTGCGAAAGAGCAACAAATGTGCATTAATTCCTTTTATTACTGCTGGCGACCCAGATTTGGAGACAACGGCTAAAGCACTGCAAGTTTTGGATGATAACGGTGCTGATGCGATCGAGCTTGGCGTTCCCTATTCTGACCCGCTAGCTGACGGGCCGGTGATTCAAGCTGCTGCTACTAGGGCCCTGCAGCGGGGAACGCGGTTAGATCCGGTGCTGGAAATGGTAGCCAAAGTTAGTCCGAATTTGCGATCGCCCATTATTCTGTTTACCTACTACAACCCGATTTTGTACCGAGGTATAGAAACCTTCTTGCAGCAAATCAAAAGTGCTGGAGTTCAGGGATTGGTTGTACCCGATTTGCCCTTAGAAGAAGCCGACAATCTCATCCAACCAGCCAACAAATTAGGGATTGAACTAACATTATTAGTTGCTCCGACAAGTCCCAAAAATCGCATAGAAGCGATCGCCCGCCAGTCTCAAGGATTTATTTACTTAGTCAGCGTAACCGGGGTTACGGGAGTGCGCGAAGGCTTAGAAACGCGAGCAAAAGAGTTGCTGCAAGAAATTCGTAGCATCACCGACAAACCCATCGGTGTCGGTTTTGGTATCTCGACACCGGAACACGCTCAACAAGTCAAAGAATGGGGTGCAGATGCTGTGATTGTTGGCAGTGCTTTTGTTAAACGCTTGGCCCAAGGCACTCCAGAAGAGGGTTTAGCAGCGGTAGGCGAATTCTGCAAGAGCTTAAAAACAGCGATTCAATGATAGCAACTGTGCAGATACTTTCAGCCATTAGACAGATGCGGGCGATCGCCCCGTGTCGCCACAATTGGGATTAAAGACCTTGTTGTACTTGAGATCATACACCTCCTTCCTTCTGGTTCTTGACCAGAAGGTTTTTTTTACTCCCACAACACAAAACCTTTCAACCCAGCGCGCACTTCCCGCCAAACGCTCAGCCAAGCAGGGAAAAGGCATTGCCGTATCCGGCGCACACAACTACGATTTTTAATAATTGGTATGAGATGGAGGATTGTCCGTTTTTTGTTCCATCTTGCATCAGTCAAATATCAACCCAACAACGGACTTTTCGGGCAAGCTGTCAACTGTTTCCTGTTTCCTGTCAAGTCTTCCATCTTTCTTCTTCCATCTTCAATCGAACTGATGACGTTGTACGGAAAGCTCGGAGGCGACAGCAAAACATGACTGATGACTGATGACTAATGACTAATGACTGATGACTAATGACTGATGACTGATGACTAATGACTAATGACTAATGACTAATGACTAATGACTACAACTTGAGGAATCTAACTTGAGGTAGATGAAAAGCTCCTGTTATTATTTATATATTGTAAAAAGTGTTTAAGTTCCTCTAGTTTGTAATGCTAGCCATCTACAAAACTACCAGGAATTAGAGCATATCACAATAGAAATAGAAAGGATCATTTTTATGAACAGACTAACTGCTTTTCTGAAAAAAATTCGAGCTGTACAAATTTTAACAGTGTTTCTGGCTGGCATTTTAGTATTAGTGAGTACGGCCTGCAGTAGCCCTGATGTGAGCGCAACAAAAACTGATGGGAGCGCAACAAAAACTGATGTGATGGCAGCAAAAACCTCCGACCAAATTAGAGAAGAAGTGCCTTCTGAGGCTGTAACTTCGGTATATAAAGGCGGCCAGAATCAATACAGCGATGACGATCCCAGAAACACAACTGTTACAGCAGCAGAAGCAAAAGCTCAGCTTCTCAAAGATGAAGCCCAGCGCCGCATCGACACCAAATCTAGCAGCGATGTGGGCGAAAATGTGCGGCGGGTAAAAGAAGATGCGTCCGACAAACTTGACGAAATTGGCGACAAGGTGAATGAGAATTCTCGCACGGTTCAGCGCAAAGCTGATAACTTTGGCGACAAAACCAAGGAAGGCTTTGCTAACCTTAAAGAAAACACTCGCGACGGCTTGAAGGGAGCAAAAGAGATTGTTAAAGAAGCTACCGACGGAGCGAAAGAAAGAGCAGCAGAGGGTACTGAGTCTCTGAGATATAATACCAGCGGCGGCAAATAAAATGTCACAGATGCAGCGCGAAATGCAAAATAGAACGCTGAAGATGCCTCGGACAATTTTCGCTCGAAAGTGAATCGAGATATTGACAGAACTCAACGAGCAGCAGAAAGAGCGGCAGATGCGATCGACTAATTTCAAATAACGTTGAGAAACGAAGCAATATTAATCTTTTGGAGATTGCTTCGTTGCTCGCACAGAACCAGCAATATACAGCGTGTTCCAGATTTATGAGGTGTACTTCATATAAACCTGGGATGCGCTGTATCTTTTTGCAGGAGCCATTTTACTGATTTCACGATCGAGCTATATTAAATTACTTAATTATATAAAGTATTCTTTAAGACATTATTTTCCCGTGTTACTACTTGGATTTGGCATTAATTTAACTGCATTTGAGATGAAACGCAGCAATTTACACGTAAGTAAAAGACTCTAAATTCGATCGCCTAAGTATAAAATGTTGTTTGGTAGATAACTATAATTTGCGATCGGCCACTAGAAAATTATGCTGTTTATACCCTAAGATAGATACATTAACTATTGTCAAGTTAGACTCTGGACTGGGATAGGCCAAAATGGCTGCAACAGTAGAGGTAGTAAATTTGACAGTAATGCCCGGAGATTGCCCGATCGCGCAATTATACGCCGATTGTCGATCGGCTGCTGTCTCGGCGGCACCCGAAAAACACTCGCAACCGACTAGCAGCAAACGGGAGCATCTGTGTTTTGCAAGAAGCATTTTTTTTACAGTGTCCTCGGGCTCTGGCAAGCTGTAAAATACGCGAATTCTTGAGGTGTTCGGACTATAAATGCAAAACTGAGTTGCATCGCAGTTGTTAATTGCATCGATCAAAATAGTCCTTAAGCGAACAGAAATTCTCGACGAACCAGAAAATATCAGAGTTATTTACTAATATATGAAACCTCCCAATATTTGAATCAATTTTGACTGTTGTCTGCCAGATAGAGCGGTATAAAATCGGTTTAAAAAATGCGAAAGATGCGCGATATATTGTCGCCGCAATCCGAAGCAGATCGATAGGGGGATGCAGACAAACTTTATTTGGAAAATTTTGTTGTGATGCTAGTAACAATGATGCACGACTTTTACGATGCGCTGGCACATTTGGCAACCTATACAGATGCCGCACCGACGGAGCGCCAACAAATCCTGAAGCGCGTTGAGACGAGTCAGAAAAAACTCAAAGAATCCGCGCATCTTACCCCGATCGATTACCAGCACAAGTTCGATCTGGTTGAGGCAGAATTGCGGGGCCTTTTGGGGCAGAAAGCAGAAGCAATGGAATTGTACGATCGAGCTATTACTGGAGCTAAAGCTAACGAATATGTTAATGAAGAAGCTCTCGCCTGCGAACTCGCTGCTAAATTTTACCTCTCCCACGGTAGAGAAAAAATTGCCCTAGTCTACATGATAGATGCCTGCGATTGCTATGCTCGCTGCGGAGATGCAGTCAAAATTGAAGACTTAAAAAAACGCTATCCTCAATTGTTATCGCCGATTTTGCCGCCAGCAACAGTCGCTGCAAATCCATTAGCAACTGCCGTCATACCTCCTAATCAACATCACTCGGTGCATCCATTTATTCATTCATCTGTGTCGCGTCAACTGTCGGATTTCGGAGTTTTTTCAACTCTGCTAAAAGCTTGTCAAGCGCTTTCTAGTGAAATTGAACTCGATCGACTGATTGCCAAACTGATGCAACTGGCGATCGCAAATATAGAAGCTGACAAAGTAGCGCTGCTGTTACCAAACGGCAGTAAATGGGAAGTGGCTGCAGCAAGGGCGATCGACAGTTTGGGCGTCGAAAGGGCGATCGGCTTACCATCAGCAGCACTCGATAAAAACAGCGATATCCTGCCCCTGAAAATTGTTGACTGCGTTAAAAACTTGTTGAAACCTGTGATTGTGCGGAACATTGCTGAAAATTGCGATCGCGATTCCGACTCCTACATCCAGAAATACCAACCGCAGAGCCTGTTATGTTGGCCGATTCTCGATCGAGACAACTTAGTCGGCATCTTGTATCTAGAAAATCGGTTAACTGCAGGAGTTTTTACGCGCGATCGCTTGCAATTTCTCAATCTCCTGTGTTCCCAAGCAGCAATCAGTTTATCAAACGCTATACTTCATAAAAAATCTCAAGATTACGGTCAACAATTAGAGCGATTGCTAACAAAATTTAGCCGCACAGAAAATCAGCTTGCCGAGCAGAAACAAATGTTGCAAGCGATACTTGATGTCGCTCCAATTTGGATTTGGATGGTGAATCCAAAGGGTAAAGTACATTTTTTCAACAATACCTTTTGCAAGGATGTGGGCGCGCCTCTAAGCGCTTTTTTAGCTGCCGAGCATTACAAAGATATACTGGGGGAAAATGCAGCAAACTGTTTGGTTTCAGATGCCGCGTGTCTTGCCCAAGATTCGCCGCATTACTCCAGCGAAACTCTCACATTAGTTGACGGCAAACAACACTATATAGAAGTCACGAAAGTGCAGTTAAAAAATTCCCAAGGCGAGACGGTTGGGATTATTGGTTTGGGTGTTGATGCCACGGATCGCAAGCAAGCAGATGAACTTTTGCAAAAGCAAAATCAACAACTAGAACAAACTTTAAAAGATTTGCAGCAAGCGCAACTGCAAATAGTACAAAGCGAGAAAATGTCGGCTTTGGGCAATTTAGTCGCCGGAGTCGCCCACGAAATCAACAATCCAATTGGATTTATTTCTGGCAATTTAAGCGAAGCTAAAAGAAGCTTGGCAGATGTTATAGAACATTTAGAATTGTATCGCTCCGATGCACCAAAATCGGAGAAGGCTAATCATGCCGAAGAGGTAGACCTCGATTATCTTTTGGAAGATTTACCGAAGATGATTGATTCAATGCAAGTCGGGTGCGATCGCATTTCTAGCATCAGTACCAGCCTCCGCACCTTTTCCCGAGGAGACAAAGACTACAAAGTTCCTTTTAATATTCATGATGGCATTAATAGCGCTATTTTAATTTTGAAACACCGCCTCAAAGCCAACGAATGCCGCCCGCAGATCGAAGTAATAACTAAATACGGCAATCTCCCTAAAATTCAATGTTTTCCAGGTCAATTAAATCAAGTTTTTATGAACCTGCTGGCCAATGCGATTGATGCCTTAGAAGAGTCAAACTTAGGACGCAGTTTTAACGAAATTGCCATTAATCCCAACCGCATCACTATTTGCACTGAGGTACTGGGGGAAGGGCAGATTCAAATTAAAATTGCTGATAACGGCACCGGGATGCAAGAGGAAATCAAAAAGTATATATTCGACCATTTGTTTACGACGAAATGTGTCGGAAAAGGCACTGGATTAGGGTTGACCATTGCCCATCAGATTGCGGTAGAAAAACATGGTGGCAGCATTGAGGTGAGCGCGGAACACGGAATTGGGACTGAATTTGCGATCGTTTTGCCGGTGAAAGGATAAATTTTAATTACAGCAGTTTAGTAAGTAGGCTATTACTGAGATGTTGCACCTGTGGCAAAAACCGGGTTTCTGACCGCAAATTTAGCATCACAACCTATATCTCTCGTTCAGAAACCCGGTTTTTAAGAGCTTATGGAGAATGGTGCAAGATGTGAGTTATTACAAATAATTAACATGAGGTGGGGGAGAGGGGGCGGGTTGATAAATATTGTGGATGTGATTGAAAGATTGTTGGTAAAACCCGCCCCTATAAATACTACAGGTAATTTACCCAACATTATCTAATTTATTAATTTGGCAAACTCAATTTCAATACCTGTCCGACTGATACTTCGTGCTTGTGAGTTGCTACCACCACCGCACCTTCCAATCGCGGATCGTAACATCCAACCCAAGCTGCAGGATGGCATTCGTGCACTAAATACCCGTACAGCCAAATAGCTCCTCTACCTTCAATGACAATTCCTTGGCTGAATTGAACGCCTTCGGGAATTTTCAAACCTTGTAAATCATCGGGTGTGATAATACCATCTTGAGTGGCAATTCGCAAGCGCAAATGTTGGTAAGCTAAACCGTCTTGAGTTTGATTGGGGATGATTTTTAATTCAATAGGATTCATGGGATACACAAATGTTGAATGCTGTTGTAAAATAATATGCTTTTTAGGGTAAATTGGGAATCAGATCGCCCACTTTCAATCCCAATTGAGCCGCCCTTCCGCCTTTGAGTTCAATAACTCCGTCCACGGGGACATCCGGGCCGTAGTTGGGGCAGGTGTCGCTCAAACACGGCGGTACGTTGGGAATTATCGCTTGCACTACGCCTTCGCGCAGAAAAACCATATCGAGTTCGACTGACACGTTTTTCATCCAGAAACGCACGTTTCGCGCGGGGGCGATCGGGAAAAGCATTCCCCTGTCTTCGGGCAATTCTGTGCGAAACATTAAGCCAATTGCTTGTTCTTCGGGAGTTTTCGCCACTTCTAGTCCCAGGGGGCGATCGCCCACAATAGTATTCACAGAAATTGGCAAAAGTTGACCCATATCCATCCCGCCAAACAGCGATATAAAGTTGGTTTCTGTCAGGTTAGGTTTTCCCAAAACAACTCCTAAATAGTTGCCAGAATTTTTATTTTGCATGACAGTTTGGTTGTCAGAAACAAAAATGTTCAAATCGCTAAACTTTATGTGATCGGTCAAGACAATTTTATCATTGCCGCTGCCAAAATCTGTAATTACATCAGCTTCATTAATAGTAGGTGCGGCGGAAGTTGTGTCAATCACAAATAAATCATCGCCCGCGCCTCCTGTCAAGATATCCTTACCTTCGCCGCCGATTAGCAAATCGCTACCCCGATCGCCATTAATCCAATCCGAATCTTGTCCTCCATAGATTGTATCGTTTGAGAGGCCTCCAAACAGGGTATCAGCACCTTCATTTCCCGCGAGTAAGTCATTGTCGCGATCGCCAAAAATCAGGTCATTTCCCGCCAAACCTTGAATCGTATCATTACCTGCAAATCCTCTAATCGTATCGCTGCTGGGGGTTCCTAGGAGAAAATCGAAGCCGAAAGTACCGCCGATGTTAACCATTTAGTTTTTAATGATGGCTTTAATAAAAGGAAGCTTTGGCGATCGGCATTCGCCAACCGGTACCAAAAGCTCGATCGCTAATTTTCAAACCAGGGGCTGCTTGTCGCCGTTTAAACTCCGATTGCCTGACTAATTTTACTACAAATTTAACCACCGCTGCATCGTGTCCCGCCGCCACAATTTCTGGGACAGATTGGTGATATTCGATCGATCGCTGCAAGATATCATCCAAAATATCATAATCCGGCAAAGAATCTTGGTCAACTTGTCCCGGTTTCAGTTCAGCACTAGGAGCTTTACTAATAATATTAACCGGAATTATCTCCTTGCTAGGGGAAGGAGACGGAGGCACTTTCCCTGCATATCCGCCAGCATTCAGCCACCGACAAAGCGAATAAACTTGACTTTTGAGTACGTCAGAAATCACCGCCAATCCGCCATTCATATCGCCGTAGAGAGTGCAGTAACCAACCGACATTTCTGATTTATTACCAGTGGAAAGCAGCAAATGTCCGAACTTATTAGAAATTGCCATCAACAGATTGCCTCGAATCCGGGATTGAATATTTTCCTCAGCAATCCCGAAAGTTGTATTGACAAACAAATCGGCGAGAGTGCGATCGTAGGATTTCATCAAATCGCCGATCGGCAACAGTTCGATCGCCATACCCAGATTTCGGGCTAATTCCAAAGCATCATTAACCGAATGATCCGAACTGTAAGGAGAAGGCATCAACACCCCCAGCACATTTTCCGGCCCGATCGCGCAACTGGCGATCGCCGCCACCAAAGCCGAATCTATCCCGCCGCTCAAACCGAGTACAACCTTAGAAAAACCGCACTTGCGAACATAATCTCGCACTCCCAAAACCAAAGCAGCCCAAATTTCTGCATCTCCCAAGGGCGGATCGAAACTTAAATCAGTTGCAAAACCGGAATTTTGCCCCTTTTCGCCGCTAATTAAATCTTGTTTTTTTTCGTCATATTCCAGCACGGCAAAATCCGTTTCAAAAGAATTCAACACCTGAATCAAATCACCCTTTCGATTCACCGCCAAACTGCTGCCATCAAAAATAATATCATCATTTCCCCCTACCTGATTAGCGTAAACAATCGGTATTCCCCAGCGAATGACACTATGCTGCAACATCGCCGATCGCACTTTCCGCTTCCCGACAGAATATGGCGATGCCGACAAATTCACCACCAAATCCACCTCCATTTTTGCCAAATCAGCAATCGGATCGCCCGCGTAACTGCGTTGACCCCAAAACTCCCGATCGTTCCACAAATCTTCACAAATTGTCACGCCAATTTTCAACTCGCCAACAGTAAAGTAATTGCTACTTTCTCCCGGTTCAAAATATCTATCTTCATCAAATACATCATAAGTAGGCAACAAGCGTTTATGAAAAACTTGTTTAATAGCACCATCTTGCAACAAAACAGCGCTGTTAAACAATGCTTTTCCGCCTAATTGAACAGCATGAGCATTAGGTACGACAGTACCGACTACAACCGTCAAATCCGGCGGCAAATTCCGCGCCAGTTGCTGCAACTGTGCGGCCGCGGCTGCAATAAAACTCGGTTCGATCAATAAATCGCGCGGCGGATAACCAATCAGAGAAAGTTCCGGTGTTAGCAATAAATTTGCACCTTCCACCCTGGCTTTTTTCGCACACTCCAGAATTAGATTG
Source organism: Tychonema sp. LEGE 06208 (assembly GCF_015207505.1). Classification (GTDB taxonomy): domain Bacteria; phylum Cyanobacteriota; class Cyanobacteriia; order Cyanobacteriales; family Microcoleaceae; genus Microcoleus. The sequence continues at coordinate 7,629 of NZ_JADEWT010000007.1, read as the reverse complement.
GAGTTGCCCAAGATATCACCAATAGTAGGGTTGAGTTGTGCGATCGCAATTTTCATATTACCAATTCACCTCATAAATATTGCTAACAGTCCGCCGGCGCGGACTCAATTTCCTAATAGTTCTAGATGTGAATTTAGGGAAGCATTACTCAGACTTGTAATGTTTCAACTCTTCTTCAATATAATAATTTACCAAATCGCGGTAAATATTTTCTACCACATCAGGGTTCAAACCCGATTCTTTAGCCCACTCGCGTCGCTGCTGTAACATATCATGAAAGCGATCGGCGGCTCTAACGTTAGCTTCACTCGTTTTGAACCTTGCTGCTGCGATGACGTATTTAAATCTCTTGCTCAAAGCGTCGATCACTTCTCTATCGATGATATCGATTTCCTCCCGCACTTCGTGAATATTGGCGCATTCATCAGGGTCTTTCATCACCGTCACTCCTTAATAGCTTCTATTCTTATCTTACTAAATCGATCCCCGAATGTCAGTCTATTTTAGATTTTAGATTAAAGAATTTTAGATTGATTCCATAGATGAATCTGGGACATTGAACAAGAAGTGAAAATTGGGCTTTCCACTACTTCATGTCATTTTTCAAAAATCGTGGAACAAAACAATTTTTAGGCTCGTTTATTCTTCCCGATAAGTAATATCCTGTCCGTTCGATTGACCGCAATCAGCAAGGTTCGTAAAGGTTCGTAGTGCGGACGGTCGCCCGCACTACGAACGGCATAATTTTGGATAGGGACACACCATAGAAATACTTCTCACCTTTTTGAAAAAGGCTATAAGTCGGGGGCTGTCGTTTTTGGGCTTTGTCATCCAAGAAACATTTAGATAAACACCAGTGGCTTATTTTTGAAAGGAGCAAAAGCTGCCGCATCAAAGCGGTACAAACTAGCAGGGCGGCCGGCCCCCCGCGAAACTTTAACTTTGGTGTCGCACAAAAAACCCAATTTCAACAATCTAGCTCTAAAATTAGAATAATCCGAAAAATTTTCTCCTAAAATAGTAGTATAGAGTTGATACAAATCGCTCAAGGTAAAAAGCTCCGGCAAAACTTCAAAAGCTACGGGACTGTATTCAAGTTTGTTACGCAGTCGCCGGTATCCGTATTCGAGAATTTGATTGTGATCGAAAGCTAGCTTAGGAACTTGTTGGACGGGATACCAAGCAATTCCGCCGACGCGGTGGCTGACACCGGCAACTACACTTCCAGCAATTAATTCAGCTTCTTCAAACCGAACCAAAGCAAAATAACTCACCGAAAGATAGCGATCGCCCCTGGTAAATTCTCGAGGATCGCGCCCCGCTTCTCCAAAAGTATACAGTTGCTCTAAATACAAATTTTTGACCCGGATTTTTTCAGACAAAATTCGGTAAGCTGCTTGTTCGAGAGACTCTCCGTGTCGCACCAAAGTACCGGGAAGACTCCAACAGTCGATAAAGGGTTCGTCTTGCCGCATTACCAACAGCACCAACAAGCGGTTCTGCACGGTATCGACGGAGAAAATCACATTATCTACTCCTACTTTAAAGTCAGCTAATGAGCAACTTTCTCTCTTTTTTGTGCCTCGTGCCATGCGTACAAATGCTCCCGATTGATGTAATCTTCAATGGTCGGAGTTAGGGCTTCGGTGTCTCCTGTTTCGCGATAGGAGGTAGAAGAAACATTGGGAGCATTCAAAGATGCGATCGCCACCTCTGCACCCATCCGCCTCAACTGCCACAAATCTAATTGTTCTGACGGATAACCCGGGCGCGGTACGATCAGCAACTCCACTTGTTTTAACAATTCTTCAAATTTGTACCAGCGAGACAATTGTCCCACCAAATCCGAACCTATTACCAGAGTCAACTCTGCATCCGGCCACTGCAATTTTGCTTGTTCCACAGTTTCTAGCGTTCTCGAACTGCTGAGTTCTGGATGCAGACAAAGATTGTGTCTGGGCGAATTAATTTCTTGAATAATTAACAGCAGCATTGCCGATCGGTGTTCTAGAGAAGTTTGGTGCGACTTAAAAGGATTGTCCGACGCCCAAACTGCTACCCAATCAAAATGCTGGGAAAGCCAATTTAGGATAGTTTTGTGTCCCGCTGTAGGCGGATCGGCACTGGTTCCAAAAAGAGCAATCTTCTGCATAGGGAATCGGTAATTGGTAATTGGTAATTGGGAATGGGGAATTGTTGAGTGTTGAGTGTTGACTGTTGACTGTTGACTGTTGACTGTTAAATGTTGACTGTTAAATGTTGACTACTGACTAATGACTAATGACTAATGACTAATGACTACTGACTACTGAATCTTTTTCGTTTTTTGAGTGAGACTCTGCAAATCTGTAGAAATTTCCACCGTCGGCGAAATCGGGTTGTCAATTTGCCGAGTTTCGGCTCGAAGACTGGCGACAGAAGCAGCAGTTCGTTTGGCGATCTCCTCCAAACTTTCCTGGTTCTGCACTCGTTTCCCATCCTTGACAACCAACTCCATTAATGGTACATAATAATCGCAATTGTTAATAGTTTCGCCGGACAATCCCAAACAATCTCCGAGAATTTGCCCATTTTCAATATGTCTAAAAATTTGCTTTCTTCCTGGATATGTTACCTTGCCGCTTGCCTCTTTCATCACCGGAATTCCGTCAATTTCCACTAACTTATAAACACCGTTCACAGGCGAACCGCTCACCAACTTGGTTCCCAAACCGTAACCGTCAATGCAAGCGCCCGCACTTTTTAATTTAGCAATTTCTCGATCGTCCAAATCGCCGCTAGCAAAAATTGGAACGCCCGGAAGGATCGATCGCACTTCCCGAGAAAGCGCCACCAAATCACCCGAATCCAGCCGCACGCCTTCCAACTGCATTTCACCGCTGTTGACTCGATCGGCCAACATCCGCGCCGCCGCCACAGTATCGTAAGTATCGATTAATAGCGGTGCACCGGGAAAACAGCGGTGAAAAGCTGCAAACGCCTGATTCTCGCTGCCTTCGAGAGTCGCCACAGCCATCACCAAAGCGTGAGCCATAGTACCGACAGGTTTGCGGCCCAACTTCAAAGCAGCCAAAACATTAGAAGTGCCGTCGAACCCAGCAGCCAGAGCCGCCCTCGCCGCCCACACAGCAGCTTGCGGCCCAAAAGCCCTGCGCGTCCCGAATTCCAGCAACTTAGCATCCGGGCCCGCCACATCCCGCAGCCGCGCAGCCCGCGTCGCGATTAAAGTTTGATAATTGATCGCATTCAACAAATAAGTTTCTACCAACTGAGCTTGCCACAGAGGAGCCTCAATTCGCAGCAGAGGCTCGTTAGCAAACACCGCCGTCCCCTCCGCAACCGCCCAAACATCGCCAGTAAAGCGGGCTGTGGCAAGTAGAGTCCAAAATCGCTCCGGTGCGCCAGCAAAAATTCCGGTGGAGTGCAAAGCTTGAATTTGCGACTGGGAAAACCGAAATTTCTCCAGATAGTCGATAACTTGAGCCAAACCCATCGCGATCGCGTAGCCAAAATTCTCTGGTAGCCGGCGGGCGAATAATTCAAAACTCGCAGGGCGATCGTCGATCGCTTCCCCGACGTAACAAGCCGTCATCGTTAGCTGGTAGAGATCGGTCAACAGGCTGTAATCTGCTGAGGAAACAGTCAATTCTTGGTCTTCTTGGATTTCCTCAAAATTTTTGAGGTACAGGCTCTCAGTGGCAGTTTTCATGGTCAAACCCCGGACAAGCTTCTTTATTTAATTATAGTGACTAACACCATATATTTTTGTAAATTTTTGATAAACCTGGCATGGCGCAGTATAAACATTTCGGTTTTTGGACGCTAAAATGCTTGTTTATGTGTAGGGGGCGCGGAGTATTATGGTAGAATTAATAAAAATAACTCAGTTAGGACTAACCCAAAAAACCCGGCTTCTGAGAAAAATCCTGCATCTAATCGAGAGATATTGACGCAGAAACCGGGTTGAAGGCCCCGCCCGCGTTCTGGGTGAGTGTTAGATCCCAGGCTGCTAAAAGTGCTGTGGGGGTATGGAAATTATGTTTGTTTAGCCGTTCCTCATTTAATCCAAAATAGCTAGTTTCATCATCTTCAGCTTGCTTCGATAGTTGCAGACTAATAAGTAATTAGAACAAATATTGCTAAAGCGATCCAAATGCAAAAAATAAGAGTAATCTAAAAGTATCCCAAGCCACACAAGAGAGGCGGATTTTATGAATCTTTATAAATCTGTTGTAAACGCAATGCGTTACGTTTCGGAAGCAGCCTCGCGGATATTTAGACGCAGCGATGACGATTATCCCAACACTGGCGTTCAGCCTTTTGAAGGTACGCCACCCAAAGGTTCTAAATGGGAAAAATGAGCAGCCGATCGGGGAGTTTCTAGCGATGCAGGGAAAGGCATTCTGTTTAACAGTCAACAGTCAACAGTCAACAGTTAATTGTTAACTGTTGACTGTTGACTGTTAATACTAATTGTAGGTTGGGTTTCACTTCGTTCTACCCAACCTATCAATTACCAATTACCCAAAACTGATTCAGGAAAAAGGCGATCGCCGCACTGCCGATCGGCACAGTCAAATTGTCAATTCCCAACTTAGAAACCGACTCCAAAGTAGCAGCAACCAAAGCCACAATAGCGGACACAACCAAAGTTTGCCAAATATTGCCGCCTGCAGTTAGCAAAATCAAACTGCTAACAGCAAAACTCACTAAATACATAGTTGCAGAACCTTCCCAACTTTTCTGGATTCCCCAAACTCGATAAATATGTTTGCCGTATTTCTGGCCGATGACAGCAGCCAATCCGTCGCCCCAAGTCATGACTAAAATGCCCAAAGCAGCGTATTCCTGATGTTGCAGCGGCCAAAACCAAGCGACGAGAACGCTAATACTCACAGCATAGAAAAAAGTCCCGAAACTCTTGCGGTTGATACTGTTAAGACTGGGCAAAATCGGCAGTTGGTAGGAAATTAGGGCGATCGCACCTGCTAAAACCCCCGCCGAAATTCCCACCCAGCCCGGTATTTGCAGCCACCAAGCCAGCAAAATCACGTTCCCAGTACCGATGTGAACCACCTTCCGCGATACCTCTGCACCGACAGCAGTAAAGCGGTTTAACCCCTCAGCTACCAATAAAATCACACCCAACCAGGCTCCCACGAGGGAAATTTGCAACCACACAGTGGGAATTTCAGAAAATATAGACACGATAATTTAGGAATAACTTCGATCGGACACGGTTTACTACTTTACAGTCGTCTATTATAATTTACAGCATAACAAAATCAATAGGAAAATAGATTTTATGACTGTGGAGTATGTATTAATTATTCATGAAGTAGAAAATTATCAAGCTTGGCAAAAAGTATTTCACAATTCTGAGAACCTGCGAAAAGAAGCTGGCGAGCGATCGTATCAAGTTTTAAAGTATGAAAATGAACCCAACAAAATTGTTCATTTCAGTGGCTGGACATCAATAGCAGATGCCAGGGCATTTTTTGAGTCTCCGAGACTGGTGAAAATTAGAGAAGAAGCGGGAGTTAAAGCTCCTGAGTTTGTATATTTAGAGCTATTAGAGTCAGGAGTCTTATAACTCTGATTGATGGTTATTTTATCAACTCCCGCACAAACTCAAACGCCCTCCCCCGCCACTCCACGGGTAGCAGCGATAATCCCAAACCCGCCCACATTTTCGCCTCAGAAACTGACTTTCCAGCTCGCACCATTTGTCGCCCTTTTGCAGTTTCACCCACCTCAATCAGCCGCAAACCAAGCGCTAATTGAGTTCCCGCGAGCCTTTTGAGCCTGACTGTTTCGAGCTGCTCTGACTCAAATTCGTAGCCGGTCAAATAGCGCAATTTATCGCTTAAATACGGAATTGCCCGATCGACTCCTTGTTGTTCTGCATGAAATCGATACTCCATCAATAACTCTGGCAAGTAATAGCATTTTTTGTTCGCAATTGCAAGTCTCACAAACAAATCGTTATCTTCGCAATTTTGCAAATTCGGCCGCAGAAATCCTACTTCTTGCAGCGCGGGGCGGCGAAACAAAGTCGCCCCTATTTGCAAACTCTGTCTCAGAAAAACTGTCGAGAGCAAATCTTCAATAATTCCAGCCGACAAATCGGTGCGCCCCCACCGCTGCGAATTCAGTTTAGTCTCGGCTTCGTCAATATTGTTGTGAATGTCGATCGCCCAGTGATCGGTACTGACAAAATCAATGCTGGGGTCTTTATCTAAAATAGCAGATGTCCGCTCTAGAAATTGCGCTCTCAGGCGATCGTCATCGTCAAATTTGATAAAATATTCGCCCCTTGCCGCCGCAAAGCCCGATCGCATATTATTACTTTTACCGATATTCTGCGGGTGACGAATGTAGCGAATTCCTGGCCCTACAAATTCTGACATTAACAGCGGAGTGCTGTCAGTCGAGCCGTCATCGCAGACAATTAATTCAAAATCTGTATAAGTTTGATCTAACACGCTGGCGATCGCACTAGCCAGCAAATGCACTCGATTGCAAGTAGGAATGCAAACGCTAATTTTCGGCACAAACAAAAACCATTTTAGATTTTAGATTTTAGATTTTAGATCTGAAATTTTAAACTTTAGACTGCCCCAAATTAAAGTCTTCTTTCTTCCTGATGCCCAATCCCTCCGCTTCGCTCCGCCCAATCCCTCCGCTTCGCTCCGCCCAATCCCTCCGCTTCGCTCCGCCCAATGACTAATGACTAATGACTAATGACTAATGACTAATGACTAATGACTAATGACTAATGACTAATGACTAATGACTAATGACTAATGACTAATGACTAATGACTAATGACTAATGACTAATGACTAATGACTTCTTCCTTTTTTAACTCAAACGAGCCGTACATTCAAGAATTAACTTTTGATTCACCAAAGCAAAGGGTTGAATTTCCAAAGCGCGGCGAAAAGCTCCAATAGCACTCGTGTATTCTCCCAGGGCAGCGTAGCACAAACCAAGACCGTGCAGCGCCCCAAAATGTACCGGGTTCAATTTGAGGACAATTTCGCAATCATGAATCGACTTTTTATAATTTCCTTGGGTATAGTGAAGTACGGCGCGCCGATTCCAAGCTTCAGCAAAATCCGGCGATTGAGCAATCAGTTTCGTCAGCAAATCCAAAGCGTGGCGAACATCGCCGGCACTTAGCGAAACTTGCGATCGCCTGAGAATTTGCATCCCATAATCACCCTTCTGGTTAAACCAAGTCCGCCAGAGTTCTGTAGTCGCCCGATCGCGCACGCTTTCTTCGGAATTTTTTAAGTCTTGGAGCAGCGCTTTGATAGATAATTCGTCCATAGTGAGAAGATTGTTAAAAAAGTTTTATCCGTCAATCTTATCGCGACAGCGGCAATTTGATTTATCCAATATCCCATGCAAATTTTGATGCTTTCCTCGACTTTTCCCTACCCGCCAAGCCGCGGAGGAACTCAGGTAAGGACTTTTAATTTATTACAATACTTGAGCCGGCGGCATGATGTAATTCTCGGCACTGTGCGATCGCCCGATGTCACCGACGCACAAATCGACGCATTGCGAGGGCAAGTGACAGAATTGGCAGTTTTTCCCCACCCGCAGATACCCCCCCAACCC
>NZ_JADEWT010000079.1 GCF_015207505.1 Tychonema sp. LEGE 06208 | reverse complement strand
TTCTTAAAGCTCGATTTTTACTGGGTTAATTCCATCGGATTTAATAGTTTTAAGAAAGATTTTTTCAGAAAAAGACTCACGCACAAATATGATTTTTTGTCAACTTAATTTAGATGCGTTTACCCTGGGTGTAATAGTAGGAAATGGTTGATGAATCGATGTTCCATAAAACACGAATACATCATGCCGGCCGACCGGCCATTCCCGGGCGAACTCAAACAACTTAACGCATTGCCAAAAACAAAGAAAGTATTTCCCCGATTAGGTGAAGTTCCTTCTCAAGTCTTACAGCAAGCCGTAAAGCAGTTACATCGAGGATGGGAATCTTTTCAACCAAGAGGGACTGGGTTTCCTCGGTTTAAGAAGTATGGGCAATTTAAGTCTCTACTATTTCCACAGTTTAAAAAATCTCCTATATCTGGCAATACGCTCCTTTTACCTAAGATTGGCGATATTAAGATTAATTTGCATAGACCGATCCCAGATGGTTTCGCAATTAAGCAAGTACGCATAATCAAAAAAGCTGATATCTGGTATGCCAGTATTAGTATTCAATCTGATGTTAATGTACCCGATCCCATGCCTCATGGTCATGCGATTGGTGTAGACATTGGCTTAGAAAAGTTTCTCGCTACGAGTGATGGTGTTCTCGTCAAACCGCACAAATTTTTGAGAAAAATGCAAAGCAAGCTGAAATCGCTGCAACGCAGATTATCTAGGAAAAAGAAACGGTCAAAAAATTACGAGAAGCAACGCATCAAAGTAGCGCGGATACACCACATAATTGACAATACCCGCAAAGATTTTCACTTTAAACAAGCTCATGCTCTCTGTGAGTCTGCTGACATGATATTCATGGAAGATCTAGACTTTCGGATTATGGCTAAGGGGATGCTGGGCAAACATATGCTGGATGGTGGATTTGGACAATTTCGTTCTATCGTCAAATATGTTTGTTGGAAGTTAGGAAAATTCTTTGCAGAAGTCAGTAGCCTCAGAACAAGTCAGGAATGCCCTGAATGTGGTGCGACCGTTAAAAAAAACCTGAAAGTAAGAGTTCATCATTGTCCTGAATGTGGGTTCACCATTGACAGAGATGTTGCTTCAGGTTTAGTAATTCGTAACCGAGGGATTGCCCTGATTAGTACCGATGGATGGTCGGGAAAGGAAACTGTCTGTGCAGGCGATCGAGCGGGGGCCCAAAAGTCTAGCCAAGTGCGGAAATCCCGTCAGGGAGCAACCAGAAAATCTAAGAAGTGATTCTTGGAAGCCAGCACTGTACCGCCCAAGCGGTCAGTATCTGGAGATGTCACTCATCATCAAGTGTCTAGCATCCTGAAACTAGAAACAGTGTACATACCACATAACGCAGAAAAAGTCAATAATCTTTTGACAAAACTCTAAAATTTTCAATTTGTTTTAAGATTCATATACTAAGAGACGAGCAGTAAGATGAAAGCTCGATCGCCAGCAAAACAATCCGATTGCCTGCTGTGCGGGCAAAGGGGCGCGCGCGGCAGCCGCAGCACCGGCAAAATCATGCTAATCAGTGGTAGGATGAGCAATCAAAAATGTATCTAAATGTAAAGTGCTGCGGCGCTCTAGGTTTTGAAAGCCATTTAGTTAAAAGATTCAGGTAGGTAGTTTTATGCCCGCGACCGTACCCTTTGAACAGATTGACCGTATTGTTGGGAATCAGCACCACGATCCCTTTGAAGTCCTAGGCCCCCACACGATCGAAAATAATGGCAAAAAAGTCTGGGCCGTCCGAGCTTATCTGCCCAATGCGGATGCGGTATCGGTAGTATTGCCGGAGTCGAGGGCTGAATACCCAATGAAATCCGAGCATCACCCTCACTTTTTTGAATGTACGATCGAAACTCCAGAACTAGCAAACTATCAACTGCGGGTCAAAGAAGGAGAACACGAACGTTTTATCTACGACCCCTACGCCTTTCGATCGCCCAAACTCACAGAATTTGACCTTCACCTATTCTCAGAAGGCAACCACCACCGGATTTACGAAAAACTTGGCGCGCACTTCACCGAAGTAGACGGAATCACAGGAGTATATTTTGCCGTTTGGGCTCCGAATGCCCGCAACGTATCAGTTTTAGGCGATTTCAACTCTTGGGACGGCCGCAAACATCAAATGCGGAAATCTCAAAACGGCATCTGGGAATTATTCATTCCGGGACTAACCGTGGGAACTCACTACAAATACGAAGTGAAAAACCAAGACGGACATCCCTATGAAAAGTCCGACCCTTACGGTTTCCAGCAAGAAGTGCGGCCGAAAACAGCATCAATTGTCACCGACTTAGATAACTACACTTGGCACGACAGCGCTTGGATCGAACAGCGGCGGCAGACAGACCAACTGACTCAGCCAGTTTCGGTTTACGAATGCCACATCGGTTCTTGGCTGCACGCCGGTACAGACGAACCCGCGATGCTGCCAAATGGTGAAATAGAGCCAGCAGTTGCGGTTTCAGAACTCAAACCAGGGGCGCGGTTTCTGACTTATCGAGAATTGGCCGATCGGCTGATTCCCTACGTCAAAGATTTGGGATTCACTCACATTGAAATGCTGCCCATCGCCGAACATCCCTTCGACGGTTCCTGGGGCTATCAAGTAACCGGCTATTTCGCCCCAACTTCCCGGTACGGCACACCCGAAGATTTCATGTATTTTGTTGACCAGTGCCACGCCAGCGGCCTTGGCGTACTCGTGGACTGGGTACCGGGGCATTTCCCCAAAGACGGCCACGGTTTAGCATTCTTTGACGGAACTCACTTGTACGAACACGCCGACCCCCGCAAGGGCGAGCACAAAGAGTGGGGAACGCTAGTCTTTAACTACGGCCGCAACGAAGTGCGGAATTTCCTAGTATCAAACGCTCTGTTCTGGTTTGACAAGTACCACATCGACGGAGTTCGGGTAGATGCAGTAGCTTCCATGCTGTATTTGGATTACTGCCGGGAACCAGGAGAATGGCTGACCAACCAGTACGGCGGCCGCGAAAATATCGAAGCGGCAGATTTTCTGCGACAGGTGAATCACGTCATTTTTAGCTATTTCCCAGGCTCGCTGTCGATCGCCGAAGAATCAACCTCTTGGCCGATGGTATCTTGGCCGACCTATGTAGGGGGCTTAGGCTTCAACCTGAAGTGGAACATGGGTTGGATGCACGATATGCTCGACTACTACCATATGGACCCGTGGTTCCGCCAGTTTCACCAGAACAACATAACTTTCAGTATGTGGTACAACCACAGCGAGAATTTTATGCTGGCTTTGTCCCACGACGAAGTAGTCCACGGCAAGGCCCACATCATCGGCAAAATGCCTGGAGACGAATGGCAAAAGTTTGCAAACGTGCGGTGTTTGTTTACTTTTATGTTTGCTCACCCCGGAAAGAAAACTATGTTTATGGGGATGGAGTTCGGCCAGTGGCATGAGTGGAACGTTTGGGGGGATTTGCAGTGGGATTTGCTGCAATTTGAACCGCACCAAAAGTTGAAGCTGTTTTTTAAGGATTTGAACCATTTGTATCGCAGCGAAACTGCACTTTACAGTCAAGATTTTGCTGAGGATGGGTTTGAGTGGATTGATTGCAGCGACAACCGGCACAGCGTGGTAGCCTTTGTGCGCCGCGAGAAGGATGGCGATGAGTTTGTGGTAACGGTGTGCAATTTTACGCCCCAGCCGCACTCTCACTATCGCGTAGGAGTGCCGGAACCGGGTTTCTATACGGAGTTGTTTAACAGCGACGCGCGGGAGTACGGGGGCAGCAATATGGGGAATTTGGGAGGTAAGTGGACTGATGAGTGGTGGTTCCACAACAGCCCTTATTCGATCGACTTGTGTTTGCCGCCTTTAGGGGTGTTGATCTTAAAGATCGATCGAGAAAAAACAGGATTGCGTAGTGCTCAATAGTTTTGAGTAGCGGCGTAGATACTGTTGACCCAAATTTACGCCAAATTTTCTCAATCTACTCATCTCTGTATGAGTAATACCATTTTTCTAAAGATGTGGTATGGATGAAGTTTTAGCCCCCCCCGCGAGTTCGGGGGGGGGTTTGGGGGGTAATATCTAGCGCTACTTTATGAAATTGGTATAATACCATTTTGCAAAAATAATGCAACAGTATTTGTAGGGTGCGTCGCTGTCTTTCAATCCCTCAATTTAATCGACAATTTTGCGACGCACCTTACACATATTGTAGAACAACCCTCTGTAACACTCTTGCCCAACAATTGTTATGTTGCACGATTTGTGAAAAATGGTATTAGTGCGGCTAATCGACCGGAGATGATATCACAAATTATCTACAATTATCTAATATAAAATATATTTATATATTTTTCATTTGCCGTTTATGTATTGAGCAAAGACTTATACAAAAAATCTAAAAATAATTTATATTAGATAGAAAATGGAAGCCATACTTGTTCAAATAGCTATTACTTTCGCGATATTTACTAGCTTAAATATTCGATGAAACTTGAGGGGATTCAACTTTCACAACTTCGGAAATAGGCTGTTCTTCCCCAGCACTTAAATTCGGCAGCGGCATATGCTTCATTTCCCAAACCTTTAGCAAAATTAGATATTCATAAAAAGCTTGCAGCGTGCACCAAGCTAATCCCGCTTGACCGTCAAGAAATCCGCCGAGTAAAATATACATATAAAAAAAGCGCACCACAGGCCGCAAAGGCAAGCGCAAAGAAAAATCTTTCAAAGCGCGCCGCCTTTCTACCTCCGATGCGCCAAACAATAAATCCCACCAATTTACTTGACCTGCTGCTAATTGGCGAAGAGTTTCAGCAGCTTCGTCAGTCGAGTAGCGGTTGTGCTTTTCTATCCAGCGAGAAAGACCTTTGCTGCAAGTATAATGAGGGTAGGTTTCCTTTAAAAAGTGAGTGGGCCCGTTGCAGACTTCCCGTTCGGTGTGACCGTAGTCAGAAAACCACACTCGGTCTTTGCGAAACAGGCGCATTTGATAGCGGGGATATTGAGTGCTGCGGCGAATCCAGCACTCCATAAAGATTACTTTTTCTGCTACGTAATACCCGATATATTCTTGACTTTCCATCGCCTTTAAGCATTCAGCAAACAGTGCAGGTGTCATCCGCTCGTCAGCTTCGAGGATGTAAACCCATTCGTACTTGCATTCTACTTCTTGGAGCATCCAAGTCCGCTGGCGTCCGTGACTTTCAAAGCGGTGCTGCACTGTTTGCACGGGATAGTTCTGAACAATCTCAAGGGTGCGATCGCTGCTGAAAGAATCAACTACAATGATATCGTCACAAAGCATTGCCGATTCTATGCAAGCGGCGATATCAATCTCTTCGTTGTAAGTCAAAATATAAATTGAGAACATTCCCAGCTTTCAGTAAGGGCAAACTATAGAAGAAGTCAGTAGTCATTAGTCAGTAGTCAGTAGTCATTAGTCATTAGTCATGTTTTGCTGTCCCCCCCGAGCTTTCCGTTATTAGTGCTGTCTCCCCCCCACCGAACGTCCAACGTCATCAGTCAGGTAGAAGGTAGAAGATAGAAGGCTCTTCGACACTTCGTCGAAGGGTTCAGTGCAACGCTTCGTGGTTCCTGATTCCTTCGACTGCGCGAGCGGATAAACACAGTCGTTGGGGAGGAACCGAGAAGAAGTCGATGTGAAAATGCAAGAAAATTAATGGCTTCAGTCATTAATAAGGTCGTAGCTGCCAGGAGCGGTTGCTATGTTCAGCAGATTAAGTATTTCTTGCAAGATATCTTGACTTACGGGTTCTAGGGGCTGGCGCAGGTCAACTTTTGCGGCGACCGAAGCCCAAAATTCCCATACTTCTCAATCCTGTCCAACCAACAGTAATGTAGCCGATCGCCAACAACAAACTGCTGATTCCCGTCTGCAAACTCGAATTTCTCGATCGAGTTCTCAACTCTTTCTCTTTTTGTTGCTTGCGGGTGCGAATCTCGTTACGAGCTTGAACGGGCAGTTCTTGGGCTTGCTGTTCCAAAAACTTGTCAAGGGCTTTCGGGTCCTTTTTCGAGTCCTGAAGCACAGCTTTCAATTCCTTGGGAACATCTGGACTCTTGAGTGCCTCTTGCAGCTTCCCCTCATCTTGCAACAGCGCGCCTATCTGGCTGCGGCGCTGGCTTTTGAGTTGTTCTACCTGAGCTTTAAACTGGTCGCTTTTAATTTGCGCCTCTAGTTGATTTTCGGCTTGTCCCGCTTCCTTATCGACTTGAGCCAGAGCATCCTTGAGTTCCAAGCGAGTATTGTTGAGGTGAACTGGAACCAGCAACAAGTAAATTAGCCCTAACAAGCTGGAAATCAATAGCGCCCAGAATCGCAAGTCAACCCAAATATTGCGCCGCTCAATAGAGACTCCGCTGCTGCTGTCCACCCAAAAGCCTGTCATCAGCAGGGCGATACCCATCAAAGGAATAATGCCCCGGTCAACTATCTGAGTTGCTGCGGCCAACTGCCAGCCTCGATTCATAATGTCGGAGGCTTCTCCCGGCAGTGATAGAACAATGCAGTCAAGCAAAGCAGACAGAATCAAGATAATCCCGACTACTTTTAGAGTTCGAGCTGCTACTGAAGAAAATTGACGGTTGTTAGTTGCTTTCATAATTCCTGTTAGATGATTCTACACCGTTAGATTCAACGAAATTTTGTTTAATGGGTTAAGTGGTAAGAGGGATCATACCCCTTTTTGATTGGTGCCTTGGGGATCTTCGATGGGGGAATCAATGATGAGCTAAGGGTTTGGAGCTAGCCAGCAGTTGCGTTGTTTTTGGGGAACAGGTATTAGTTTCTCATACTCGCTTGTTGATTCGCCTGCGGGGTTCACGGGTGGCAGCCCGCGTCACACGATCGATCGCGCGAGGTTCAGTTTCTTGCTCTCTCTGTGGAAACAGAAATCCTGAAGGTGAAAACCGCCTTTAAGACGGGAAACTCCGCAGACGAATCAAACTCTCCCCCATTTTATGAGTTGGGAAGCTCCAATCAGAAGCAAGGCCGATCGGGTACTTCACGTTATTTTCCACCAAAATAGCTCGATCGGGTACTCGCCTCCACTTTACCCCGGTTTTCACAGGCTCTCGCCGGGCCGCCATTAAGCGCGAGTTGCTGCACGCTCTTTTGGCCAGTTGGGCCACCGGAGGCAGTGCGCTGTGTCCGGCGGCTGTGGAACTTGTGGATATTCCCCATGCCGTGCTGGAAGGATTCTGCAAAGAGTCCCAAGTTGGACGTTCCCTCGTGGCGATGGAACTGCCGTTACTGAATTCCACTGAGGATTGATTTTGAGGGCTTGAACACCAGTCGAATAGTTAGGGTACATCGCGATTTAACTGAGTGGCACGGTATCCATCTGTTTGGCAAATTGCAGATACACGAATAGAATTTTTTATCCTGTATCTAAATCAGCGAAATAGACAATAAATTTTATTTATGATTTTTTTTAAAAGAAATCAATAATTGCTAATCATTCATTTTCAACTAATAAAAATTTGCGGATATAGTGCTTGATTGTTTGAGGAAAAAGGTACAATCGATCGCATTTTTTGGTAGGATGATTCATCGCTGTTCAAATTTCCTAGTGGTGGATGTAATGATTTCTGGTGTTTACACGTTGAGAGAACTCGCAGCAGCGATCGCATCCGCTCCCGATAACTGGCGTCCGATCGTGTTTACTAACGGGTGCTTCGATATCCTGCACGCTGGCCACGTCCGCTATTTGCAGGCGGCAAAAAATTTGGGACGGACGCTAGTTGTGGGCTTGAATAGCGACAAAAGCGTGCAAGCTATCAAACCGCAACAGCCGGGATTGCCGCCGCGCCCGATCGTACCGGAAAATCAGCGAGCCGAAGTATTGGCAGCCCTCAAACCCGTAGACGCGGTAGTAATTTTTTCCGAAATTACAGCAACTAAACTGATAAATATCCTGAAGCCAGATATATACGTTAAAGGAGGCGACTATCAACTCGAAACTCTGCCGGAAGCACCCGCTGTTATCGCCGGAGGCGGCAAGATTTCTTTGATCGAAATAGAAGTTCCTAGTTCTACGAGTGCGATCGTCCAACGCATTTTGCAGTTAGGTACTTAACCCTCGCTTGCAAACAGCAAATAGTGAGTTAAACTCATAAACTGCCCCATCAAAAACACTCAAGTGTGGCTTATCGTACAACTTCATCCCAATGGCTAAGCAGGAGATAATTTCAATGGAACTCACCAGCAATAACACGATCGTGGAAATTCTCGAAAGACACAAAGCAGAGTTACTAGCAGACTGGCTCAAAGAACTGCAAAATACCGGGCTGCGGCGGGACGACTTGATGAGAGCTAAAGAATTGCGATCCGAGTGTCAAGAGTTCCTGCAATTGCTCCAAATAGCATTGCAGCAGGGTAACTTTAGCGACATCCAGACACCAGAGTGGGAAAATATGCGGCTGATGCTGGCAGAAGTTTCGCGATCGCGCGTTCAGAGGGGCTTTACGCCGTCAGAGATCGCGAGTTTCATTTTATGCTTCAAAAAGCCATTGTTCGATCGGCTTTGTCACGAATTGACACAAAACCGCGACGCACTTGTCGAAAAACTTTGGCTTTCCACCAGCTTACTAGACCAACTAGGCCTTTGGGTGACAGAAATCTTTCTCAAAGCTCGCGAAGAAGTAATCGAACGCCAGCAGCAAGAAATGCTCGAATTGTCAACACCAGTAGTCAAACTTTGGGAAGGAATTCTTGCTTTACCCATGATCGGGACTCTCGACAGCGCCCGCACTCAAATAGTCATGGAAACTCTGTTACAGGAAATCATGGAAACTGGCTCAGAATTTGCAATTTTAGACATTACAGGCGTGCCGACTGTTGACACTTTAGTCGCTCAACATTTATTAAAAACCGTCGCAGCCGCCCGTCTCATGGGTACTGAGTGCATCATCAGCGGCATTCGCCCGCAAATAGCTCAAACCATTGTTCATTTGGGAGTTGACTTGCAAGATATTTTGACAAAAGCAACTTTAGCAGATGCTTTTAAAGTCGCCTTGCAGCGCCAAGGTTTAATTATAAGAAATCTGAAAGAGGAAAAATAACAAATATTGTAGTCTGGTGTAACGTCGGCGGTGCGCTTGGTTAATTGGTAATGGGGAGCGGATAATCGGAAAAAAGCTCGCCCGCCGCCTATTTCACACAAATTGAGAACCGCTATATTGTCTCCAGTCTCAAGTTTTATTCAATTCAAAGCTCAAGGCAAGGTGAATTTATGATGGAACGGATTCCGATCCTGCAAATGGGAGAATTTTTGTTAGTCACAATTCAAGTAGATATGCACGATCGCTTGGCAATGATGCTGCAAGACGACTTGACGAACCGGATAGTCAAAACCGGAGCAAAAGGTGTTTTGATAGAAATTTCTTCTCTGGAAATTGTAGATTCTTTTATCGGCAGAATTCTCAACAATATTGCTACCATGTCGCGTATATTGGATGCGGAAACAGTTGTGGTTGGGATGCAGCCTGCGGTGGCAATTACGCTGGTTGAATTGGGGCTTTCTCTGACAGGAATTCGCACAGCTTTAAGTGTTGAAAAAGGGATGAATTTGTTGCATAAGTCCTTGGGTTTTCCTACGGATTTAGGATTGCGATCCGTTGATTGATTGTTCCGCAATTTAGGGGCAATAGGTGAATAACTCTGGTTTGTTTGTAGATAGTTTGTTGACTAATTCAAGATTGATTGTGGGAAACTTGGTCGATCGGGGTAGGTCTTATGTTTTGTGGAGAAATTCTATTTTGGTACAGTAGCCGCCATGTCAAAACGTGAGACATTAGAAATTCGATCGTCCTCCGATATAGTCAACGTCCGACAGCAAGTGCGAACTTTGGCTGTAGCAATGGGATTCGGCTTGGTAGACCAAACAAAAATCGTTACTGCAGCTAGCGAACTCGCCCGCAATACTGTAGACTACGGCAAAGGGGGAACGGTAACTTTAGAAACGATCCAATCAGGTAAGCGCACAGGGCTGCGGCTGATATTTGAAGACAAAGGCCCGGGAATTCCAGACATTGAATTGGCTATGACTGACGGTTATACTTCCAATCGCGGTTTGGGTTTGGGCCTTAGCGGTTCTAAGCGGTTGATGCACGAGTTTGAGATTGTTTCTAAAGTGGGTAAGGGGACTAAAATTGCGATCGTCCGCTGGCGGTGAAAGAGTAGATGGGGAGTGGGGGATATTGAGCGAAATTGAGCGAGATTGGGCGAGAAACCGGGTTTATTCGAGTTGGGCGTTGGGTGACGAAAAGTATTCCAATAAACCCGGTTTCTGAGATGATGAGTAATATCGTTTCCGGTTGGATCGTCAGGTGATTTAACCGCAGAGCACACAGAGTACACAGAGTCCGAGAATATATATCTGAATCATTCCGATGCTACCGGATTTGATATAATTCGGAGGGGCGAGAAACCGGGTTTATTCGAGTTGGGCGTTGGGTGAGGAAAAATATTCCAATAAACCCGGTTTCTGAGATGATGAGTAATATCGTTTCCGGTTGGATCGTCAGGTGATTTAACCGCAGAGTACACAGAGTACACAGAGTCCGAGAATATATATCTGAATCATTCCGATGCTACCGGATTTGATATAATTCGGAGGGGCGAGAAACCGGGTTGATTCGAGTTGGGCGTTTGGTGACGAAAAATATTCCAATAAACCCGGTTTCTGAGATGATGAGTGATGCGGAGGGGCGAGAAACCGGGTTGATTCGAGTTGGGCATTTGGTGACGAAAAATATTCCAAATAAACCAGGTTTCTGAGATGATGAGTGATGACCAATGACTGATGACTAATGACTAATGACTACTGACTAGCTTGAGATTAGAACTACAAAATAATGATAAATGCCTTAGCCCTCCCCGTAACAGAAGAAAGTCAAGTCGGAGAAGCGCGGCGAATTGCAGTCGCCCTCGCGGCCGAAGTCGGATTTGATGAGACCGATCGCGGTAAAGTAGCAATTGTCACCGCCGAAGCTGCAAAAAACGCGGTAAAATACGCCAGCGAAGGAGAGATTTTGCTGCAAACTGTAAAAACAGACGCAGGATATAGCATTGAAATAGTATCGTTAGACCGGGGGCCGGGAATGGCAAATGTCGGTCAGTGTCTGCGAGACGGTTTTTCGACTGCGGGAACTCTGGGAACCGGACTCGGCGCGATTAAACGCCTTTCTAGTTTTTTTGATATTCATTCTGTACCGAAACTGGGGACAGCTTTATTAATGCGCTTGGAACCGACTCAGAATCGCCTGGAAACGTCCCAAAACAGCAATTACTTGGAATTTGGGGTCGTCAGCTTGCCGAAAGCAGGAGAGGAAATTTGCGGGGATTCCTGGGCGATAGAAAACGATCGGGACAAAAATCTAATTTTAGTTGCTGACGGGCTAGGCTACGGGGTTTTGGCGGAGGAAGCTTCGCAAGAAGCTGTCCGGGTATTTGGGGAAAGTGCTAAACTCGGGCCGAAAGCTATTTTAGAGAAGGCGCACGCTGCTTTAAAAAGTACCAGAGGAGCGGCTGCTGCGATCGCCCTGATCGATCGTACCCAACAAACAGTCTGTTTTGCCGGAATTGGCAATATCTCTGGTGTAGTCGTGACAGATAACCGCAGTCGCAGCATGGTTTCTTACAACGGTACTGTTGGACATCGGATGCTAAAAGTAGCAGAATTTGTCTATCCTTGGTCGCCACATTCCTTGCTAGTCATGCACTCCGACGGTTTGGCGGCGCAGTGGGATTTCAACCGCTATCCGGGTTTGGCCGCGAGACATCCGGCTTTAATCGCGGCGGTGCTCTACCGGGACTTCAAACGGACTCGCGATGATATGACAGTTGTCGTAGCTAAGGTAAGACAACCAGCTTAATACATACCACTTTCAAAAAAAAATGAAACTCTAGGCGAGAACTCAAACATGATAGTCATCAGTGATTCCACAATCGAAAATCGAAAGTCGAAAATCGAAAATGGCATTAGTTACCCAATCCTGACGACGGAAGTCCGCTTTGAGCAAGATATCGTACAAGTACGCCAAAGAGCGCGCCAAATTGCTAAGGGGCTAGGATTCGATTCCCAAGCACAAACTCGCATCGCCACAGCAGTTTCCGAAATTGCCCGCAATGCTTTTAAATATGCAGGGGGCGGTAAAGTAGAATTTATTGTGGAAGGGGAATCGCGCCAATTTTTTCGGACTCGGATTTCTGACAGCGGGCCGGGAATTGCTGATTTATCGGCGGTTTTGAGCCCCGATTTTCGATCGCAAACCGGTGCGGGACTCGGTTTGGCGGCGGCGAAACGGTTGATGGATGACGTGCAAATCGATTCTTCGCCCGATCGCGGAACTGCTGTACAGTTAATTAAGCAGTTTTCTAAACAAATGCCTGCTCTGAGCGCGATCGAACTCAATGAATTAGTTGACAAACTAGCGCGCCAAATTCCCGAAGATCCCTACGCCGAAATCCAGCAACAAAATCAAGAATTGCTGCGTACTTTAGACGAACTCCGCCAGCGTCAAGAAGAACTCGTACAGTTAAATCAACAACTAAAAGATACCAATCGCGGAGTTGTGGCACTTTACGCCGAATTGAACGAAAAAGCAGAATTTCTCCAGCGCGCCAGCGAACTCAAAACCAGCTTTCTCTCCAATATGAGCCACGAGTTTCGCACTCCCCTAACGGCAATTTTAAGTCTTTCCGAGATTTTGTTAGAGCGCCTCGACGGAGAACTTTCACCAGAACAAGAAAAGCAAGTAAATTTTATTCACAAATCTGCCCTTTCTCTGGCAGAACTTGTTAACGACTCGTTAGATTTAGCCAAAGTAGAAGCTGGAAAAGTCACTGTTCGCGTTGCTGATTTTGAAGTCGAAGATTTGTTCAGCGTGCTGCGGGGAATGATGCGCCCCCTGCTACCCCAAAACTCTGCCGTTACTCTGATTTTTGAAACGCCTCGGGAACTTCCAACCCTCACAACGGACGAGGGAAAACTTTCTCAAATTTTGCGAAATCTGATTTCAAATGCTCTCAAGTTTACTGAAGCCGGCGAAGTGCGAGTTGCTGCGGAAATGGAAGAGGGGGGAACTGTTACTTTTTCCGTGGCAGATACGGGCGTTGGTATTCCGCCAGCAGACCAAACGCGGATTTTTGAAGAATTTGTCCAAATCGAAAATCACTTGCAGAAGGGCGTGAAAGGCACGGGATTGGGATTATCTTTGTGTAAGAAAATGACTGAATTTCTGGGGGGAAGTATTGAAATTGAAAGTTCGCCCGGAGCGGGATCGACTTTTTTGGTCAATTTGCCGATCGTGTATGATGGAGAGTTAGAAAAACCTTTGGAAATGTCTGCTGCTAAGGGGGTGAAAACACCGCTTTTTCTAGCAAATTCTCGATCGCCCGTGCGGGATTCTGCAGCAAAAATTTTGGTGGTGGAGAATGAAGAGTGTTTTTCATTTTCCCAAGGACTTGCTGGCCGAAATTCATTGTATCGCGATCGGGGCTGCCAGCGCTGCTGAATGTTTGGGATCGGCTTTCAGAGAGCGGACGTGATAAGCTGATGTGCATCTAAATTACATATTGAAATTTAGAGGTACATCAGCTTATCAACCATTCCCCAATTCTCAAATCTCAAATGGTATGACTTTCATCTCCCTTCAATATGCTCTGTTTCTATTAGTTTTGTTAGCAGCTTACTGGTCGGTTCCACTGCAGTGGTGGCGACTGTTTATCATGCTGGTAGGTAGTCTGATTTTTTACGCTTCGCTGCAAATTTGGTACATTCCTCTGTTGTTAGTCAGTATTGTGTTTAATTACTGCTTGGCGATGGCGATTGGAGAACCTCTAGATTGGCGGATTGCTAACGCTTCTTGGAACCGCCGCCGTTTGTGGTTGCTGTGGATCGGAATTGCGCTGAATGTGTTGCTGTTGCTGGGTTTTAAGTATGTGCCTTTTGTATTGAATTCGATCGGCACTTTGTTGAATTGGCCAGTTGCTCTCGACAGCGCTAACTGGGTAAAAACTCACGTCATCGCACCCTTGGGATTGAGTTTCTTTTGCTTTGAGTGCATTTCTTATTTGATTGACGTGTACCGAGGCGCACCGGCGGCTACTTCGCTGCTGCACTTTGCTGCTTACAAGTTGTTTTTTGCGAAACTGATTTCTGGGCCGATTACTCGCTATCACAACTTAATCTATCAACTGAAATCCCAGAGTTTTCCGACACCCGATCGCATTTCTGAAGCACTTTGGACGATCGCCTTCGGTGCAGTTAAAAAAGGTCTTTTTGCTGACAACTTGGGAATTTATGTCGATTTAAGCTTTACCAACTTACAACGGGCGGGAAGCGAGGATTTGTGGCTGGCAATTTTTGCTTACGGGCTGCAACTTTATCTCGATTTTAGCGGCTATGTTGACATGGCGCGCGGTACTGCTTTGCTGCTTGGTTGGTATTTGCCACCAAATTTTGACTTCCCTTATTTTACTACCAGCATCGGTGATTTTTGGCGGCGCTGGCACATGACTTTGGGCGATTGGCTGCGAAATTATTTATATTTTCCGTTGGGTGGTTCCCGTGTCGGTTTGTGGCGCACTTGTCTCAATTTGTTCACCGTCATGTTAATTGCGGGAGTTTGGCACGGGGCGGCTTGGGGATTTATTGTGTGGGGGGCTTTGCACGGTTTGGCTTTGGCGCTGCACCGATTAACAGATGTGACTTTTAAGCGGTTGCGAATCGAGTTTTTGTGGGAAAATCCGATCGGGATGGCGATCGCTTGGCTGCTGACTCAGGCGATGGTTTTTAGTAGTTGGATATTCTTCCGTCTTCCCGATTTAAAAGATTCTGGATGGGCAATTTCCCATTTGTGGGGACACCCTGCTGACGTACAGTTTGCTAATAAAGTTTATGTAGAAGCTTTGGGTTTGGACAGAGTGCAGTTGGCTTGGATATTGGCGGCTGTGGCTGCAGCAATGCTGCTTAATTATGGCTTCAATCGCATTTTGAAAGTGGAGTTAAATTGGCCGATAAAATTGGTATTAGTGCCGCTTTGTTTCTACGCGGTTTGGCTGTTAGCTCCCGAAGGCGGTTTGCCTTATATTTACTTCGATTTTTAGGGCATTATCTTAATATAGGTTTGTAGTAAGGACTTTAGTCCATATAACTGGTTCCCAGGTTCTGCCTGGGAACCAGTGAAAGCACCCTGCAAATACATTTAGGTGCAACATCGGGCCCAGACTACAATTGATAGGAACACCAATCACTCCAGCTACCGACATAAAGTTTTGCATCGGGAATTCCAGCGATTTCTAAAGACAGTAAATTAACGCAAGCTGTCACCCCAGAACCGCAATAAACAATGATTTCTTCCGCTTTTCCTAATTCCGTCCACCGCTGTTTTTGTTCCGAGGTCGATCGCACTTTTCCCGTTTCATCCGTCACCCCTTGCCAAGGGTAATTGACAGCACCCGGAATGTGACCTGCAATCGGGTCAATTGGCTCCCGCAAGCCCGCGTATCTCTCGCTCTCTCGCGAATCAACCAAAACTCTGTGCGGCAAGTCTTTTCGCTCTTTGACAGCCTGAATATCAACGATCGCATCCCGCTGCAATTCCGGTACAAATTTACCCTCCCGATATTCCGGCAAAATATTTGTTACCGGATATCCCGCCGCTTTCCAAGCGCCAAAACCGCCATCTAACAAAGCAACTTTGCTGTGTCCCATATATCGCAGCAGCCACCACAAACGAGCCGCAAAAGCCAGCCGCGAATCGTCATAAGCCACAACTAAAGTTTCTCCTAAATTAATGCCAGCCGCACTCAATTTTGCCGCTAATTCTCCCATATTTGGCAGCGGATGTCTGCCGCCATGTTTGCCAACTGCACTCGCGAGATCTCGATTTAAATCTAAATAAAAAGCTCCGGGAATGTGACTTTCTTGATATTGTTTTTGTCCCAATTCGACATCGGCGAGGGAAAACCTACAGTCAATAATTACAACTTGCTGATTTTCGGTATTGGCGGCCAACCATTCAGGAGAAACAATTAAATCGTTGTCATTCATAAGTGTTTAAATCGGTGTTTGACATCTACATTTGTGGACAAAAAAATTCTCTAATTAGGGCGGAATGCGGCGCACTTACCGCTTCTCGGATTATGGTTTTTCTGAATTAGATTTCTTGGGAGTTGCTGGCTCCGGTTCTGGCTTTTCTGAATTAGATTTTTTGGGAGTTTCTTTTTCCGAATTTGCTTTTGGGGAATTAGATTTCTTAGGATTTTCTTTCTCGGAAGTTGCTTTTGGGGAATTAGATTTCTTAGGAGTTGTTTTATCCGGTTCGGCTTTTTTGGCTGGTGCGGGAGTTGGCTCTGGCTGGGGTGGATTTACTGCGGCTTCTTGAGCGTAAAGCAGGTATTTCTGATACTCGATTACTTTTGTCTGAGCTAGTTGATGGTTGGAGCTAGACACCGGTACTCTTCTCATCAACGATACTGCTTCTTGCCAGCGATCGGCAACTGTCGTCCAATCTTCTTTGGTTTTGGCGACTCGCCCTAATTCTGCTGCTTTGACTGCGCTGTTAACTGCGTCTCGAAAAGTATCCGGTACAGTTGGTAAATTCGCTATTTCATCGGGGTTATTCCCCGCAGTTGCTGGCTGCTCGTTTAAAATTTTACCGACAAATGCCACTACCGCGATCGCCAACATACCAGTAACCAGCGCGACGACAATAAAAGTCGATCGCAACCGCTTCTCAAATGCCACAAATTCCGCCGATTGCTCCTCCTCAATATCGCTATGTGTCTCTTCTGTGCGATCGTCCACCTTCGCAACAGCAGCATCTGGCACAGATTCTTCTACAAAGCTCTGTTGTTCCAAAGTGCTGTTTTCTAAACTAAACTCCTGAATCCAAGCAGGCACAATCTGACCGATTTCTCGCCCCTCAACCTTCACTTTGCTAATCGAATCCGGCTGCAATTCTGTTAGTTGGCTGCGGACAAAATCAACTAATATATGTTCGAGCGGTACTTGCTCGGCTTCAAGAATTATATCCAAACAGTCGGCGTCGAGATGCGCGGAGGCTGCGATCCCTTCAGATTGCAACTGGCTGTTTAGCCAAGATGCGATCGCCTGCGGATATCCCTCCTTGGCAAGTTCCTGAAAATTAAGCTCTGTCATAGCTGGACACCTGATAATGCAGAAAGGAAGAAGTCATTAGTCATTAGTCATTAATCATTAGTCATTAGTCATTAGTCATTATTCATCAGGAAGAAGGAAGAAAGCTATAAAGGCTACGCGAGCGGCTAAAAAGAAGGAAGGAGGAAGGAGGAAGGAGGAGGAAGAAGCAACTAATAGTTTTTTTACCTGAAAACACCATAACTGAAATTCAACGAATAGTATAATCCATCTCGGTAAATCCAAGCTGACATATCTAAATTATCACTCTCGCTCCCCCTAGCATCCCTTGGGGAAGGACTGAAGTCCTCCTAAAAACCTGAGTCCGGTTCGATCGTTCGGACTTCAGTCGTCGGAAATTTGATACCACGCGATCGAGTCAAACCGCAAGCCTCGCGCCTCAAACCGACATCCGGCGGGAAAAAGACAGGGCACGCCCGGATTGGAGATTGGAGATTTAAGATTAAAAAATTGTGCGATCGCAGTGGCATCGACGGACTGTGAGTGATATCATCATTTAGTCAATATTCAAGTTTTTATAGCAAAAAACTCGATCGCACAATGATAGCAATAGCAATTTTAGCGGCTGGACGCGGCACGCGCATGAAATCTGACTTGCCCAAAGTTCTCCACGAATTGGGCGGGCGAACCCTCGTTGAGCGAGTCCTCCAAAGTTGTCAAGAAATTGAAATTTCCCGGCGACTTGTCATCGTCGGTTATCGCAGCGAACTCGTTAAAGAATCTCTGATTGAAGCTCAAGAAACAACCAAAGATCGAGAATTTCCTCCCCTAGAATTTGTCGAACAAACGGAACAATTGGGAACCGGTCACGCCATCCAACAATTGCTGCCTCACTTAGAGGGATTTCCAGGAGATTTGCTGGTCTTAAATGGCGATGTACCTTTGCTGAGGGCCGAAACTATCAAACAATTGATAGTCGTTCACAAACAGCACCAAAACTCGGCTACTATATTGACAGCTAATTTGCCCGATCCTCAAGGATACGGGCGAGTATTTACCGACAGTCAAAACTTAGTTCAGCAAATTATAGAAGACCGAGATTGCACCCAAGCTCAAAAGCAAAACCACCGAATTAATGCAGGTGTTTACTGCTTTCACTGGCCGGATTTAGAGAAAATTTTGCCAGATTTGAAGGCAGATAACGACCAAAAAGAATATTACCTAACTGATACGGTAAGCAGCCTTTCTCCGGTGATGGCGGTGGATGTCGAAGATTATCAAGAAATATTGGGCATTAACGATCGCAAACATTTAGCCACAACTTCCGATATTTTGCAAACGCGGATCAAGGATAAGTGGCTGAGGGCGGGAGTAACACTTATCGATCCCCACAGCATTACGATCGATGATACCGTAAAGTTGCAAGCGGATGTGGTAATTGAACCGCAAACTCACTTGCGGGGAAAAACTTCGATCGCCTCCAGGAGTCGCATCGGCCCAGGATCTTTGATTGAAAACAGTCAAATTGGCGAAAATGTGACTGTGCTTTATTCGGTAATTTCTGACAGCATTGTCGCCGAAAATTCGCGAATCGGCCCCTACGCGCACTTGCGGGGACACGCCCAAATAGGCGCAAACTGTCGCGTCGGCAATTTTGTAGAATTGAAAAATGCTCAAATTGGCGATCGAACTAATATCGCTCACTTGTCTTATTTAGGCGACGCGACTTTGGGAGAAAAAGTCAACATCGGTGCTGGGACAATTACCGCCAATTACGACGGAAAAAATAAGCACAAAACTCAAATAGGATCGGGAACTAAAATCGGTTCCAACAGCGTGCTGGTTGCACCGATCGCTTTGGGAGAAAATGTTACAGTAGCAGCAGGTTCTGTCGTAACTGAAGAAGTGCCGAATGACTGTTTAGTAATTGCCCGATCCCGGCAAGTTGTCAAACCAGGTTGGAAACTCAAAGAACCCGAAAAATAACATTATTATGTACGCACATTCTGCTGTCGGGTGCGCCGATCGCACCGGCTAGTTTTGTAGTTAATCTCTGTCGGTGGGGCGGAAAAGTCAACTAATCAAGCCACGAAAACTGAAACCAGCGCGATCGTGTTGTATGTAGCCTTTCTGTGCTCTCATAGGAGGTACTATCCGACCTAGGGCATAGGACATAGGACATAGGGCATAGTGCATATCTCACCACGCTTGAGAACCGCTATAGCACTTCTCCTTACAGTTGCGGGACAGCGGCATATTTGCATTGCTCTTTCCTCTTTCCGTCTGATGGCTGCTTTTCACCAAAACCGAATCGTCGCGGATTATAGCACAATTGAACGCGATCGAACTGCTTTGTTTAATCGCTGCCAGATTGATTGTAGAGCGAGGAAATGCTGCCTATAATCCTACAAACCTAGTCATATAGCAATATGTAGCGTCTAGTCCCGATCTCAACGCTAGCAATAGCGTAAATTAATGTGCGAAGTGACAATAATTGATCTATACTGAGCGCAAATCACCGATCGAACTAGGCATCATCCTGGGGTGGATTTTCCCCGATCGGGTTTTTGAAGATATTTGCTTTGAAAGTCGATCGGTTCAGGTTGAAGCATTGCTTTTAACCTAGTCATTACGACTTTTCAATTGCCCATTTTTTATGTCTCAAGGGGTGGCACTTTATAATCCATTCCTGGATTCGCTTGCCTTCCTATCCACTGCGCCTTAATCGTTATTAATTGCCATGCAAGTTACATCTGTTGCCGAGTTTTCTACAACCAATATTCAGGTGATTCGCCGAGATGGTTCTACGACGGAACTCGATATTACAAAAATTCGCGCAGTCGTCAACTGGGCTTGTCGAGAACTATCGGCAAACCCGATCGCCCTAGAAGCCAGCCTGACCACTAAGCTGCGTCCCGGCATTACAACCAGAGAGATTCAAGACAATCTAATCCGCTGTGCGTTGGAGTTGTGCAGTCCTGAAGAACCCGATTGGCGCTATGCCGCAGGGAGGCTGCACATTTGGAGTTTGTGGAAAGACATTCAGGTGAGTCGGGGCTATCAATACGGTGACTATGCCCGGACTGTGCAAGCTAAAGTCCTCGAAGGGCAGTACGATCGTCGCATCTTGACCTACACTCCCGCAGAGTTAGAAATTGCCAATGAGTGGATCGAGCCGGATTGGGATGCTGACTATGATTACGCTGGAGCCGTGTTGCTGACCAAACGGTATCTATTGCCGAATGAATTGCCCCAAGAATCCCTATTGACCTGTGCGCTGTTGTTGGCCTGGGCGGAAGCACCAGAACAGCGGCTCCAGTGGGCCAAGCAGTTCTATGAAAAGTTGGCACGCCGGCAGATTTCTTTGGCAACGCCGATTCTGGCAAACCTGCGAATTCCTGACGGTTCTCTCGCCAGTTGCTTTATCACCGCATTAGATGACAATCTCGAAAGCATTTTTTCTGGGATTCATGATGCCGCTAGGATCTCTAAAAACGGTGGCGGTGTCGGGGTTAATTTGTCTCGGATTCGCGCAACGGGCAGTTGGGTGATGGGGAAAGCCAATGCTTCGGGCGGGGTGATTCCCTGGGTGAAGCTGCTCAACGATACCGCAATCGCAGTCAATCAGGGCGGACGGAGAGCCGGGGCGATCACCGTCAGTTTAGATAGCTGGCATTTGGATTTGCCCGAATTTTTGGAGATGCAAACCGAGAATGGCGATCAGCGGCGGAAAGCCTATGATGTGTTTCCGCAGTTGGTGGTTAGTGATGAGTTTATGCGACGAGTGGAAGCCGATGCGGAGTGGACGCTGATTGACCCCTATGAGGTGCGAACAAAGCTGGGCATCGAGCTGGCTGAACTGTGGGGAGCATCTTTTGAAGCTGCCTATGCTCAAATCGAAGCCAGCTTGGATCGAGAAATTACGCTCTACAAAAAGGTGAATGCTCGTCTGTTGTTCAAAGACGTGATGCGAACTCAGTTAGAAACTGGAATGCCCTATCTTTGGTTTAAGGATACGGTCAATCTGGCAAATCCTAATCAGCATCAAGGCTATATTCCAGGCGGAAATCTCTGTCAAGAATCTTGGTCGAATGTGAAGCCAGGGGAAGAAGCCCATACCTGTAACTTGGTCAGCCTTAATCTGGCAAATTTAGAAGATGATGCGCGATCGATCGAACAGATTTGTCAGACAGCCGTGCGGATTTTGGATAACACGATCGATCTAACCACACCGCCCTTTGCTGCCAGCACCACACATAACAACAAATATCGCACGATCGGGGTGGGCTGCATGGGGTTAGCCGATTGGTTGGCCAAGCGCCATCTAACTTACAATCACCTGCAAGAGATTAGCAATCTGTTTGAAGACATCGGTTACTATTGCACCGCCGCATCAATGGATCTGGCAAAAGAGCGAGGAGCCTATCCTGCTTTTGCCGGCAGTGAATGGAGTAAAGGTCATTTGGTAGGAGCAAAGCCCGTGGAGTGGTTTTTGGAAAACGCCTGTCAGCCGGAACGTTGGCAAACCTTGAGTCAGGCGATTCAAGAGCATGGCATTCGCAATTCCCATATCACGGCGATCGCGCCCAATACCTCTTCATCCTTAGTCCAGGGTTGTACTGCCAGTGTGTTGCCCGTTTATAGCAGGTTCTTCTATGAAAAATGGGCCAAAGGGACGGTTCCGGTTGCGCCACCTTACATTCGGGATCATTTCTGGTTTTACAGTGAAAACAAGACGCTGAATCAACGGGTGGTAATCCACGCGATCGCCACGATGCAGCAGTGGATTGATACAGGAATTTCAATGGAATTATTGTTCAATCTAAATGCAGGTGTGTATTTTCCTGATGAACCCGATCGCTCTCTCAAGGCAAAAGATATCTTTGACATCTTGGTGTTAGCTTGGCACTCGGGCTGCAAAGCAATCTACTACATTCGCACCGTACAGAAAGATAGTTTCAAAGAATCTAACGATGGCTGTGTTGCTTGTGCGAATTAACTGATTGCTTCTCTCAATTGTTGTATTAACTATATCGGATGAATTCACAATGGTTTTAAGTCTAGCTACACCCATTTCAGGGACTGCATCGAATCGAATGCCAATTAACCCCGTGTTCAATCCCCAAGGGAATGATGCGACCGGAAACCGCAAGATTTGGTTTGGCGAAACAACCAACTTGATGCAGTTGAACGATGTTCGCTACGGCTGGGCAGTTGGGCTGTACCGACAAATGCGGGAAAACTTTTGGATTCCTGAAAAAATTGATGTGACTCAGGATGTGACTGATTATGCTAATCTCACGACTGGGGAACGGCGAGCTTTTGATGGCATCCTTAGCTATCTGACATTTCTCGATTCGGTACAAACCTGCAATGTGCCGCACATCAAAAATAGTGTTACCGCGCCCGAAATCTCCCTGTGCATGGCGGAACAAATTTCTCAGGAGGCAATGCACAATCAGTCCTATCAGTACATTATTGAAACCATTGTTCCTAGCGATCGCCGTTCCCAAGTCTATGAGTTTTGGCGCAGCGATCGAGTGTTGAAACAGCGCTGTCAATTCATCGCCGGACTGTATCAAAAGTATGTTGACGATCCAACCCCAGAAAACTATTTTGTCTCGCTGATGGCAGATTATCTGCTAGAAGGGTTGTACTTCTACAATGGATTCAACTTTTTCTACAATCTGTCCTCACGAATGCTGATGGCTGGAAGTGCCGATATCTTTAGAATGATCAACCGAGATGAACTTTCCCACGTGCGGCTGTATCAGAAATTACTTCCAGAAGCGATGGAAATCTTTCCGCACAGTCAGGAGCAAATCTACGAAATGTTTGCGACTGCGGTGGAGCACGAGTCTCAGTGGGCCGAGCACATTGTTGGAGATAGCATTCTAGGTATCACAACCAGCAGCACAGAGCAATATACAAAGTAC
Organism: Tychonema sp. LEGE 06208; assembly: GCF_015207505.1. Lineage (GTDB taxonomy): Bacteria > Cyanobacteriota > Cyanobacteriia > Cyanobacteriales > Microcoleaceae > Microcoleus. Next base: position 7,403 of record NZ_JADEWT010000079.1, on the reverse strand, counting down.
CTTGCGAATCAGCGACTCAAGGCGATCGGCTTAGAACCGCTTTTTCCTGATATGAAATACAAGAAAAGCCCCTACGCTCATTTGGAGCGATTTTCAGATACCAAGAAAGAGGCCAACACAAAAGCCAACTTCTTTGAGTCCAGTGTCACCAGTTACGTGATGTCTTCTAGCCTTGAAGGTTGGGATGATTTCTAGCTTTTGGCGATCGAACTGACACTCTTCATTGATTCGTCGCGGGGAATGTCAGTCCGCTAAAGTCTAAGATGTTCTTGATTGAATGTTAACTAAATATTTATTAGCTTTTGTTTTCCCCCGATCGCACAAAAGCTAATAATATATATAACCTTTCGAGCGAAAAGCACACCCACAAACTAACAACAGCTTAAAGGAACGAAAATTTAATAAATCAAATATCTGCCACACTTCTCTCTCTCTCCAGAAGCTCAGGGTTAAAGAGAGGCAGAGCCTCGCCAATCTGCATTACCAGGCAGAGCGAAAGTAACGAGCCAATCGCTTAATTTATATCGTTTTCGGTTGCATCGGAATGATGTTAACAGTCAACAGTCAACAGTTAACAGTTAACAGTCAACAGTTAACAGTGAATTTACTATTCCGATGAAGAGAGGATTTAATATTATTAAATTTTCATTCCTTAGTGCGATCGCCCTCTCCCTTTCTCCCCCTCTCCCTTTCTCCCCTTCTCCCCTTCTCCCCCTCAATCGCCCTACACAATCTATATAAGCAACAGCTTACTCGCAGACTCGCCCAAAAATTGATGCGTAACGGCGATTCAACCCAATCCGCGCCAACAACTCCTCTCTTAGCGGGCGGTTGAAACGCATCCCAAACTTTCCTTTCCTTCTAGGCCAGAACCACTAAAGAATCAAGGGGGTATTTAAGTCGGATTTTGTATTATTCATAGATTAGCTTAAAAATTTCTTGTCTACAACTAATGTCACGAGTTTACTTGCGCCTTGGTTTGAGATAGGCTGTGGCGCGGCGAATAATCTTAAATAAGCGCATAAAAACGTTGAAAAATTTCAGCAATTAGAGCTTTAGCTACCATCAACAGCTTTAGCCAAGAAATATGAGACTGTGCGCCTCAAAATAACACAATTTTCTCATTTTTAATCCCCATCGCTGACTTGTGCGGTGCTAAATTCAGATACTCGCAAATCAAGTCAACAGTTTTTTGCTGTTCTTTGGCGATCGCATTACTTCCCAAACAAACGCGATCGCCCCCCAACATCAACAAATCAACATAGTAGCTGAAATTCCCCTCGCTATCTGCTATTGCGTTTAATTCCACCGCACAAATATTGCGAGTTGAGCCTTGTGTAACGCGATTCAGCCACAAACCCCGTCGTTTAACGGTCATTTTGTCACAACTTTTATCAAAAATATAAATTTCATCTATTGCGCCGTCCAACAAACACAGCGAAAACAACAAAAATATACCTCCACCTATCCAATTTGACACGAAAACAATCTGCCCTAAGCCAATTACGATAAAAGGAGAAATTAATAACAAACCATCCCAGAATCTACAAGTTTGAATTGTTAGTTGAGTTGGTGTTTGCTTGATAACTTTCATGAGTCGATATTGGGATTTTTTAAACAAGGTTATTTAGAAACTAAGATTTAATAAATTAAACATCTGCCATACTCCTCTATTTCCCGAAGCGTCCAAATACGAATTTTCTAGAATTTAGACTGAGAACTTTAGTTTTCCTATTATTTCTACAGAAAAGGTCTTAACTACAATTATCAAACAGTTTTCTTTTCAGGTCAATTCATATAATTCATTAATTAAATTCATAAAAGTCATAATTATTGTATGTTTAGGGTGGCTAAGTTGCCAAACCCTACTCCTCCCCACAAGCGTTTATTCAAACTTGGCTGTAAAGCTTAGATGTTGGATAATTAGGACTTAGATAAAACCGAGAAACCGGACTTTTTACCGAATCGGCAGATTACAAGGTGTCTTTTCGCAAAAACAACCGGTTTCTTCAGTCAGAGTGTATCCAAGACTGCATCTGAACTTCACTTTCCCAGCATTCCCCAATAAACCGCGCCGTAAAGTTGAGCAGCCTGCATAGCTTCTTCATCATAACCTTGAGCTTTGAACAAAGCCTCGGCCTGTTTTAGATAACCCATTGCTTGTTCTTTATTTTTTGTTTTGTCTTGAAGTATCAAAGCTAATCCCAACTTCATGTGAGCATCAGCATCATTAGAATCACTTTTGATGGCAGTTTCCCAGTGGGCAATTTCCTCTTCTACCGTCTCCCATTTAAGTTCGTTAGAGTTGTCTGCTGGAAAACCGTCAATACCGTAATTTCGGATATCCAAAAAGGTCGCAATCACTTCAGCTTTTTTATGATAGCCTCCCAAACTACCAGTGGTAAAACCAGAAGTTAGAGGAACACGCTGCTTACCTGAGTGCAACACAAGACAGATACGATATTTATTGCTTTCACTATCTAAAATTCCCTGTATTTCCACACCTGAAATATCTTGAAGTAGGTATTTCATAACTTTCGTGTGTTCAATTTCCATGCCTGAAATACGTTTAAGTAACTGTTTGATAAATTTTATTTTGGCCATGAGTGGTTTATGCCGATTGATAGTCATATGACCGAGATTTTTGTCAAATGTAATGGTCTCTATCTCTACAAATATCACTAACAGCAAACCAAGGAGGGCAAATAAAACAGCGAAAAAACCGCCAGAAAAGAAAACCGCAAACATACCGAATAATAAAAAACTCCCGCCCACAAATAGCTGTATCCAAAATGCGGACATTTCAACGAATTCTAGTTTATCTGAGGTCGGTTTCATGACTTTATATTTAATTGATTTTAAGTGAATGTGTACGTGGGTTATTTAGCCTTTGCTTGGACGATCGCCTTTTTGGTATTGTCAATGGCTTTGAGAGCATAGCCATCGCCCGGACGTGCTTGTAAAGCTCTCTTAAAATAGATTAAAGCTGTTTGATATTCTCCCTGTGCGTAGTAGGCATAGCCGAGTTTCATCAATTGTTTGAAATCACCTTGTTGAGCGCTAACAGTAGCAGAATTAGGCTCAGAAATAGGTGCTGGTGAAAGTTGAGGGGATGACTCGGAACTTGGAGATTGCTTGGAAGCAGGAGATTTCTCTTGATTTGGGGATGAAGAAATGCTGAAATCTGAAGGAAAAGAAGAGGGCGATTGCTCGCTAGATCCTTGGTTTACGGTTATGGTTCCAGACTGAACCAATTTTGTAAACTCTGCGCCATAACTTACCACAGTAATAATGCCTCCTAATAAAAACATTGGCTATGCAGCTAGTTGAATCAAAAGTGTTTTTCTGATTTTTTTATTGCTCCATTTCTTAATATAAAAAACGAAGGCAGCAAATGGAATAAACCAGTAAAGTAATCCCCAAACTACTTCTTCTTGGAAAGCTTGAACTAATCCCCAGATATAGCCAACAGTAGCTAAAAGAAAACCCAGACCAAAAAATAAGGCGATCGCAATTCCAGACATTTTCTATTTTTCCGTTGATTTATAGTTATTTGGCAAACTGTCAAGGTTAGGATTAAAAGGAATTTTTAACCCGAAACTCTTTTGGCTGTTTGCTGTGTTAAAAATAGATTAGCGGTGAAAGCAGTCCGATCGCGCACAGCGAATGTTAGGATTTTGGTTAGGAATTTGACTAGGAACTCGATCGCGACTGCCACAAATGACACCCTCAAACCTCGATCGACCAGAAGAACCTTTTACACGGGCTAGCCGCGACTGGGACATCGAAAAGCTTTACAGCGACTTAGCAAACGCCAAACAAGAATTTGCCCCCCACACCAGAAGAGGGCTGACACCAGTGGAAAAAAGGCATTTGTGCGGCTTGCTGTGCGGGTGCAGCCCGGCCGAAATAGCGGCACTTCTCAACAAACAAATCAAAGGTGTAGAGGTTGACTTATCTAAAACTTTGTATCGATATATAGAAACGCTGACAAATCGGCCTAGAAATGCTCTCAAAAATTGGAGAGATGCGATCGACTGGCTGGATATAGCCGGGTATAAAAAACAACTAAAAACCTCATCCGGCGCAACCTTAAAAGCCACTCTCCAACATTCAGACAGCATTCTATCCGCCGCCATCAGTCCCGACGGACAATTACTCGCAACAGGTTCCCACGACAGTACAGTGAAGGTTTGGAGTTTGCACAGCGGGGAACTGTTGCGGACTATTTGCGGACATTCAACAGCCGTGTTGCTAGTTGCTTTCAGCCCCGCTAGCAAAACGCTGCTGACACGATCGCGCGCGGGCACAGTCAAACTCTGGAACCTGCAAAACGGCGAACTGCTGAAGCGTTTAGCAGAGGTACACCGCCACGAATCCGTCGCTGTGAGCCCCGACTGGCAAATTTTGGCGATCGGCACCACCAGAGGCACTGTCAAGCTTCAGCACCTCAACAGCGGCCAACTGCTGCAAGTTTTGGAAGGCTATCAAGGAGATGATATAAGTGCGATCGCCCTGAGTCCAAACGGCAAAATGTTAGTAGCCAGCGGGTTGAATGCAGCCAGCGGTTTCTGTCGCGCCACCGTCACTTTGTGGGAACTACCGGGGGGAGAAGTGAGGCGAACGTTTGGCAGCGAAAATTATGTAGCAATTACTCCCAATAGCGAAATTCTTGTCAGTTATGGCTACAAAAATATCGCCCTGTGGAATTTGCAAACAGGCGAATTATTGCATTCTATGGAAACAGGAATTCGGATCACTTCCGCCGCCATTAGCCCCGACGGGAAATACTTTGCGGTGGGCTGTTTTGACGGCACTGTCAGACTTTGGAATCTTGGCGGCGAGTTGCTGCAGTCTTTGGAGGGAAATTCGGGCCCTGTGTCTGCGTTGGCGATCGGGCATTTGGGCGAAACTCTGGTTAGCGGTAGCGAGAATGGTACAGTTAAACTTTGGCAGTTGCGAATTTAATATTAATTTCAATAATTATTGCTAGAATCATCCCTCTAATACCAATTATTAAAACTAGCCTATCCTGGTAAATACAAAAACGGTTCGCGCGTGCGGAATTTAGTCCGTAAAATCCAAAATTCTGCGGACTGATATCAAATCTGGTAGCATCGGAATGATTCAGATATATATTCTCGGACTCTGTGTACTCTGTGTACTCTGCGGTTAAATCATTCCGATCCAACCGGAAACGATATGAAGTCCACACGCGCGAACGAATTTGATTGCGATCTACCCACCGGGCATGATAGAAAATACCAGGATTCCCCCAGGGACAAAGCACTATTTTATTCTAATTTTTGTGGCTGTGTCCTGATTTTTGTTACCGAAAATCAAACGGCTTTTCTAAGCAACAAAAACCAGCGTTCCCTGGTTGGATTCCAAAGTATCGCCCATTTGCGTACCGTCATGAAAAGCACCCAGAATTACCTCGCTAGTTTTGCCGATCGCGATCGCACCGCTAGCATCAATCCCGATCGCCCCAAAATCCCGCTGGCGCGAGTCAGCTTCCGCAAAAGAACGCTCAAAAGCAGCCTTCAAACTCAAACCATCCGTTACCCGAATCACAATCCGCGCCGCCAAACACTCATCCATAATGTGCTCGCCGATACCCGTACAGCTAACCGCGGCATTCCCCGTAGCGTAATTTCCCGCCGGCATCGCCGAGTCGCTAACCCGCCCGATCCGTTCAAAACCCTTGCCGCCAGTCGAAGTTGCAGCAGCCAAACGCCCCCCGGAATCCAAAGCTACAACTCCGATCGTACCAACACCCGCAGGTTCCGCCACCACATCAGCCATTGCCTTGCTAAAATTGCCTTGGCGTTCCTGCATCCACTCGTGCAAACGCAAATCCGTCATCGGATCGTAAATCGGCAAATGAAGTTCTCGCAGCAATTCCGCCGCCCCAAAATCAGACAATACCCGATCGTCCGCAGCCTGCAAAAACTTAGCAAGTTCGATCGGATTTTGAACCCGAGAAACATTAATCGCGCCGCTGAAACGCTGCAGCCAACCGTCCATCAGCGAAGCACTCATCCGAATTTGCCCGTCCGACTGCACCACAGAACCGGTACCGGCATTAAATCGCGGGTCATCTTCCAACAACCGACAGCCTTGTATCACCGCATCTACCGCACTCGCACCGTCTTTGAGCAGCGGATAAACGGCCTCCAAAACATCATAAAGCGATTTGCGAACCGCCTCAATTCCGCCCTTGCTGTGTAGAGAACTACCGGCACCGCCGTGAATAACTAACTTTGGTTGCACTTGTTGCGATGCCATACTTTTAACCGTAAAATTTTTCTTTTGCAATCTTAGCTTTTGTTAGGCAAAGAGCAAAACATTTTTAATTTTCTGAACTGTTGCGACGGCGGCGACAGCGTTCCGAACAGTATTTCACCTCATCCCAGCAGTCGGCCCATTTTTTGCGCCAAGTAAAAGGTCGATCGCACACAGGACACATCTTAGTCGGTAACTCAGATTTCGATCGCTGCTTAGCCATGCTAATTTTGACAACAATACACTATCTTAAATTATCCGCGTTAATCCGCGTTAACCTACATTAGAACTCTTGCAAAAATAGAGTGCACCCCACCCCAACCCTCCCCGAACTCGCGGGGAGGGGGCAAGATTATTCTTGTTTCCCCCCGCGGGAGGGGGGACTTGCGGGGGGTGAATTTGACTTTTGCATATATATTAAATCTGCAGTTTTCCGATAAATTCAAAATTTATGCAATAACTATAATTCAGCTATCTCCGAGTAACAATGGTCGCAACGGCATTAACCAACATCCGAATCGTCTTAGTCGAACCCGCAGGGCCATTAAACGTGGGATCGGTAGCCAGAGTGATGAAAAATATGGGTTTGCACCAATTAATTTTGGTCAATCCCCAGTGCGATCATTTAGGGCAAGAAGCCCGACTGATGGCTGTTCGCGCCGCCGATATCTTGGAAACGGTTAAAGTAGTAGCAACTTTGCCAGAAGCTTTGGTAGGATGTGTCAGGGCGATCGCAACTACAGGAGACGACAGTCGATCGCACCCAATGCAGCTAGAAGCACCAGCCGATGCTTTACCTTGGCTTCTAGAAGCCCCCAGCGCCCTAATTTTTGGTCGAGAAGACTGCGGCTTGACTAACGCGGAATTAAACCGCGCCCAGCGATTGATTCGGATTCCCAGCAGCGATGCTTACACCTCCCTAAATCTCGCTCAAGCAGTCGCTATTTGCTGCTACGAATTGTATCGGGAAGAAGGTTCGGCAACGGATTTTGTAGCGGATGTAGCGGATGTAACCGGGAGAAGTTCGGCAACGGATTTTGTAGCGGATTTAACGGATGCTACGCAGAGAAGGGAAAAGTCCGAGGGTATATTTTCCCAGTCTCCCCCTCTCCCAATCC
>NZ_JADEWT010000078.1 GCF_015207505.1 Tychonema sp. LEGE 06208 | reverse complement strand
GCGGGAAGTTGCGGGGTTCGAGTCGGGGCGAGGGGGTGGAGTTGCCGCAATCTTTGCAGGGGTTTGCTGATTTGAAGTTGTCGCATCCTTATTATTGGTCGGCTTTTGTGATGATTGGAAGTCCGTGGTGAAAAGATATTAATATTCCTGTTCTTCTATTAGATCATTTCCGGTTAAACCGGAATTATGTTGACTGTTTACTGTTTACTGTTGACTGTTTACTGTTGACTGTTCACTGTTTACTGCTTACTGCTTACTGTTTACTGCTTACTGTTGACTGTTGACGGTTGACTGTTGACTGTTGACTGTTCACTGTCAACCGTCAACAGTGAAATCGAATTTACTATTCCGATGAATAGAGGATTTGATATTACTTAGCACGGCAATTTTCCGAGGATTTTAATGATTGGCAGTCTGTTTTTCCATTTTGTATTTTCCCCGCAGCGCGTGGCATTACTTGAATTTGCGGTTCGGTTAGCAGCGAAGTGGTTGGTAAAGCCGACAGAAACGAGCGATTGAAAGCCAAGAGATGCCGAAAAACTAAACAGGAGTTAAAAAACCCTATTTTTTTCGTTTCTAACGCGCTATTATTTACAGAAAGCTGGTGCGTTGTGACTTAGCGTTAATTTTTAGCAGAAAAATCAATATGCTCTCGATTCCAGGCGTTGCCGTCCAGACACTGCTCTATGAAAGTGCTAACTCTCTGGTTTACCGGGCCATTCGGGAAGCCGATCGCCAACCGCTCATCCTCAAACTTCTCAAAGAGAGCTACCCCACACCTCAAGAATTGCTGCGCTACCGCACTGAATATCGCATTACCCGAGAGCTGAAAGAGGCGGGAGTCGTGCGAGTCTATGATTTGCAAAAATACCAAAACAGCCTCGTGATTTTTGTGGAGGACTTTGGCGGGGAATCCTTGAAAATATGGATGCTGCGGCGAAAGTTTAGCCTCAAGGAGTTTCTGCTCCTGGCGATCGCCACTACTGAAACTTTAGGGCAAATTCACAGGGCCAACATCATCCACAAAGATATTAACCCCTCAAATATTGTTTATAACCCGGAAACGGGGCAGCTCAAAATTATCGACTTTGGTATTTCCACTCAGCTAACGCGAGAAATGCCAACCCTGAAAAACCCCAGCATTTTAGAAGGCACCCTCGCTTACATCTCGCCGGAACAAACAGGCAGGATGAATCGCTCTATCGATTACCGCACGGACTTTTACTCCCTCGGTGTCACCTTCTACGAATTGCTGAGTGGAAAACTGCCTTTCGAGACAGAAGATGCTTTAGAGTTGGTTCACTGCCACATTGCCAGACAGCCAATTCCCCTGCACGAAATCGAGCCAGAAATTCCCCTAATTATCTCCCAAATAGTCAGTAAATTGATGGCGAAGAATGCCGAAAACCGCTATCAAACAGCAGTGGGTCTCAAGCACGATTTAGAAATATGTCAGGTTACATTACAAGAAAACGATAGCATAGAAGAATTTGACTTGGGAACGCATGATATTACAGATAATTTCCTGATTCCCGAAAAATTATACGGCAGAGAAACAGAAGTTTTCGAGCTATTAGCCGCCTTTGAAAGAGTTGGTAATGCTACTGCCGAAATGATGCTAGTCGCTGGCTCCTCTGGAATTGGTAAAACCGCAGTCGTGAACGAAGTCCACAAGCCGATCGCCCGACAGCGCGGTTATTTCATCAAAGGCAAATACGACCAGTTCCAGCGCAATATCCCGTTCAGTGCATTTGTGCAAGCATTTCGGGAATTGATGGGACAATTATTATCAGAAAGTGACGCTCAGTTAGACAGATGGAAAACCCTGATCCTCACAGCAGTAGGCGAGAGCGGGCAAGTCTTGATTGACGTAATTCCTGAATTAGAACGCATCATTGGCGCTCAAAATCCTGCACTAGAATTGTCGGGGAGTGCCGCCCAAAATCGCTTCAATCTGCTGATGCAGAAATTTGTGCAAGTATTTACTACTGCTGAACATCCCTTAGTGATGTTTCTGGACGATTTGCAGTGGGCGGATTCGGCATCACTGAAATTGCTACAACTATTGATGGAGGATACGGGACATCTCTTGGTATTGGGTGCTTATCGGGATAATGAGGTATCACCTGCTCATCCGTTTATGTTGGCGGTGGATGAGATTGTGAAGTCTGGGGCCACGGTGAATACGATTACGCTGCAACAATTGCGTTTAGCAGATCTCAATCAGTTGGTAGCAGATACGCTGATTTGCGATTTATCTTTAGCTCAACCTTTGACAGAATTGGTTTATCAAAAAACCCAAGGTAATCCCTTTTTCTCGACTCAATTCCTCAAGGCGTTGCATGAAGATGGTCAAATTATTTTTAACCCCCCTCAATCCTCTCTTAGTAAGGGGGGCAGTCAAGGGGGGTGGCAGTGCGATATTAATCAAGTTAAATTTGCCGGCACCTCGGATGTGGTGGAGTTTATGGCGGCGCAATTGCAGAAGTTGCCTGCCGAAACTCAGGATGTTCTCAAACTTGCCGCCTGCATTGGGGCGCAGTTTGATTTAGAGACATTGGCAATAGTCAGCGAAGAATTACCAGAACAAACGGAATTAGCGCTGTGGAAAGCCTTGCAAGAAGGACTCATTTTAGTGATTTCAGAAGGCTATAACTTCATTCAAGCAGATGCTCAATCCCCAAATCAGTCTGTTGCTAATCCCACTTATAAGTTCCTGCACGATCGCGTCCAGCAAGCGGCTTATTCATTGATTCCCGACGACCAAAAACAAGCCACTCATCTGAAAATTGGCCGGTTGCTGCTACAAAGTTCTTCCGAGATAGAAATAGAAGAAAAAATCTTTGATATTGTGGGGCATTTAAATCAAGGAATTGAGTTAATCAATCGATTAAGTGAACGCTCAGCCTTAGCCCAACTCAACTTAGAAGCTGGACGCAAGGCCAGAAATTCTACCGCCTACGCTGCGGCAAATATCTATCTACAAACGGGAATTGAGCTACTGACACCTGAATGCTGGCAAACTCAATATGAATTGGTGCTAAATCTTTATGTTGCTGCTGCTGAAATTGCCTATTTGAATGGTGACTTTGATGGTATGGAACAGAGGGTAGCAGTGGTTTTGCAAGAAGCCCAAACAATTTTAGATCGAGTTAAAATTTACGAAATTAAAATTGCCGCTAAGACAGCCCAGAGTAAGGTTTTAGAAACGATCGCAGTAGCAAGAGAGGCACTCTTACAATTGGGGATTGAACTCCCTGCCGAACCTGATGAAGTCAAGATTGGCAAAGCGCTGCAAGCCCTTGCGGGGCAACTAAGCGGCAGAAAAATTGAGGAATTGGTTGACTTACCTGTGATGACAAATCCAGAGACTCAGGCAGCTATGCAACTGTCTGGTATGTTGTTTCCACCCATTTTCCAGGGAATGCCCGGTTTGCTGCCCCTGCTGAGCTCCACGATGGTGAGTTTATCGCTCTCTTTTGGGAATGCGCCCGCATCGACAGTGGGTTATGCGATGCACGGGATGGTGTTATGTGCCTTTTTGGGAGAGGTAAAAACGGGTTATGTTTTTGGGCAATTGGCACTCTCATTGCTGGATAGGTTGAATGTACCCGAATTCAAGTCCACAGTTCTGCTTTTGTTTGGCGGTTGGATTCAGCACCGCCAAGAATCTCTTTTGGCAACGATACCGACGCTGAAAGAGGGCTATAGGTTGGGTATGGAAACGGGCGATTTTGTAGACGCTGGCTACAACATATATATTTGTTTTTATACTTATTTATTCGCTGGTGTAGAACTAGATACTTGGGAAGCAGAAATAGCAAGTTTCAGGGCGGTAATGGCGCAGTTGAAACAATATTCTGCGCGGGTTTATTTGGATATGATTCAGCAGACGGTGCAAAACTTGAGGGAAACCCATACTCGGCAGGATTTGTTAATAGGATCTGCCTATGATGAAACGGTGATGATTCCCAAGCACTATCAGGATAATGAATTTACGGCGATCGCCTGTGCCTGTATCTACAAACTGCTGCTTGCTTACTGCTATGGCAATTACACGGCGGCCCTAGACCATATTACCCAAGTCCAACAGTATTTGATGGGAGTATCTGGATCGACTTTTGTGCCAATTTTTCATTTTTATGCTGCCCTGACGCACCTGGCACTTTTTTCCGCACAGCCAGAAACGAAGCAAACTGAAATTCTTGGCTTAGTGGAAACCCATCAAAGCACGCTGCAACAGTGGGCGAAAAATGCTCCGATGAATTATCTGCATAAATGGCACTTAGTTGAAGCAGAACGGCAACGGGTGTTGGGCAATAAGGCCGAGGCGATTGAAATGTACGATCGCGCAATTTCTGGAGCCCAAGAAAACAAATATGTTAATGACGAAGCCCTGGCAAACGAACTCGCAGCAAAATTCTACGGCGAATGGGGCAAAACAAAAATTGCTCAAGCCTACATATTTGAGGCGTACTATTGTTATGTTGAATGGGGAGCAACTGCTAAGGTAATAGATTTAGAAACGCGATATCCCCAATTATTCATTGTAACTCAATCGGGAAGAAAAAACACTCAAACTACCGTAGCAATGACAACGACTGGTTCGGGGAATCACCTAGATATCAGCGCAGTGATGAAGGCTTCTGGGGCGATTTCCGGCGAAATATTGCTGGATAAACTACTGTCTAGCTTGATGAAAATTTTGATGGAAAATGCAGGGGCGCAAAGAGGCTATCTGATTTTGTCAAGCCAGGGACAACTGTTAATTGAAGCTGAAGGGGCAATCGATGACGAACAAGTCACGGTGCTGCACTCAATCCCTGTTGATAATTGTCAAGAACTTTCTTCTGCGATTGTCAATTATGTGTCCCGCACTCAAGAAAGTATGGTACTAGATGATGCTGTGCGATCGGGACAATTTACCAACGACCCCTACATTCAAAAGCATCAGCCCAAATCAATTTTATGCGTGCCGCTGATCGATCGATCTCAAATCGTCAGTATTGTTTACCTAGAAAACAATCTGACCGCCGGAGCTTTTACGCCCGAAAGAGTGGAACTATTAAAAGTATTATCTGGACAAGCGGCTATCTCGATTCAAAATTCTAAACTCTATACAGAAGTCCGCGAAAATGAAAGCAGGCTGGCTCAACTCAACAAAGCTTACGAGCGCTTCGTCCCCCATCAATTCCTCCAGTTTCTCAAGAAATCCAGCATCATTGATGTGGAATTGGGCGACCAAGTGCAGTTAGAAATGTCGGTGTTGTTTTCAGATATTCGCGATTTTACCACACTTTCGGAAACTATGACACCGGAGAATAATTTCAAATTTATCAATTCCTATCTTTCTCGCATGGAACCCGTGATTAATGAAAATAAGGGGTTTATTGATAAATATATTGGCGATGCGATTATGGCGCTGTTTAGCGGTGAGGCGGATAATGCGGTGAAAGCGGGAATTTCTATGCTGCACCGTCTCGTTGAATACAATCAATACTGCGCTAATTCAGGCTGTGCCCCGATTCAGATTGGGATTGGAATTAATACGGGTTCTTTGATGCTGGGAACGGTGGGAGGACAAAATCGCATGGATGGGACAGTAATCAGCGATGCCGTTAATTTAGCTTCTCGCGTGGAAAGTTTGACAAAAAATTATGGGGTGTCGCTGTTAATTACCCAGCCAACTTATTCGCGCCTGAAAAATCCATCTCAGTATGCAATCCGCACTCTCGACACGGTAAAAGTCAAGGGAAAATCTGAAGCGGTGACGATTTATGAGGTGTTTGATGCCGACACGCCAGAAATCAAAGCGGGCAAGTTAGCTACGCTGGAATTGTTTGCAGAAGCGAGGGCAATTTACTTGGAAGGGAATGTGGCTGAAGCGGCGCGGCTGTTTTCCGAGTGTTGGCGTCAGAATCAGGCCGATCGCGCGGCTAAAATTTATTGGGAACGCTGTCAGTCTGCATTGGGGACTCGCACAAAAATCAAAGACAGGCTACACAATTTAAATTAAGCGGTTGCTATACCTGAAAATCAAATCAAAAGTGCGATCGACTGTTGATGCAGCATACAAATTAGGCGATCGAAATCGGGGCTACCAAAAAGTATTCGCAGGCTGCTGCCCGAAAAAGTCAACATTATTTGTGACAAAAACAAAACTTTTTCGTTTCTAACGCGCTATTATTTACAGAAAGCTGGTGCGTTGTGACTTAGCGTTAATTTTTAGCAGAAAGATCAATATGCTCTCGATTCCAGGCGTTGCCGTCCAGACACTGCTCTATGAAAGTGCCAACTCTCTGATTTACCGAGCCATTCGGGAAGCCGATCGCCAGCCGATTATCCTCAAACTTCTCAAAGAAAGCTACCCCACACCTCAAGAGTTAGTGCGCTACCGCACCGAATACCGAATCACCCAAGAGTTGAAAGAGGCGGGAGTTGTGCGAGTTTATGACTTGCAAAAATACCAAAACAGCCTCGTGATGTTTGTAGAGGACTTTGGCGGCGAATCCTTGAAAATTTGGATGCAGCAGCGAAAGTTTAGCCTCAAGGAGTTTCTGCTCCTGGCGATCGCCACTACTGAAACTTTAGGTCAAATTCACAGCGCAAATATCATTCATAAAGATATTAACCCCTCGAATATTGTTTATAACCCGGAAACGGAACAATTAAAAATTATTGATTTTGGCATTTCCACTCAACTAACGCGAGAAACACCGATACTGAAAAACCCCGGCATTTTGGAAGGAACCCTTGCTTACATCTCACCAGAACAAACCGGGAGAATGAATCGCACTCTCGATTACCGCACAGACTTTTACTCGCTTGGTGTCACCTTCTACGAATTGCTGAGTGGAAAACTGCCTTTTGAGACAGAAGACGCTTTAGAACTGGTTCACTGCCACATTGCCAGACAGCCGCTTTCCCTGCCGGAAATCGAGCCAGAAATTCCCCTAATCGTATCTCAAATTGTCAGTAAATTGATGGCGAAGAATGCCGAATACCGCTATCAAACAGCCTTCGGAATAAAGCATGATTTAGAAATGTGTCTGGTTCAATTACAAGAAACGGGTAACATTGAGCAGTTTGCTTTGGGAACGCGAGATATTACAGACCGTTTCCTGATTCCCGAAAAACTTTACGGCAGAGAAACTGAAGTTTTTAATCTATTAGCAGCCTTTGAACGAGTCAGTACAGGTAGCGCCGAAATGATGCTCGTTGCTGGTTTCTCTGGGATTGGTAAAACCGCAGTCGTAAACGAAGTCCATAAGCCGATCGCCAGACAGCGGGGCTATTTTATTAAAGGCAAATACGATCAATTTCAGCGCAATATTCCCTTCAGTGCATTTGTGCAAGCATTTCGGGAATTGATGGGACAATTATTATCAGAAAGTGATGCTCAGGTACAAACATGGAAAACCAATATTCTCACCGCAGTAGGTGATAGCGGGCAAGTCTTGATCGAGGTAATTCCTGAATTAGAACGGATCGTTGGCGCTCAACCGACTGCACTAGAACTGTCGGGGAGTGCGGCCCAAAATCGGTTTAATTTGCTGATGCAAAAGTTTGTGCAAGTATTTACCACAGCCGAGCATCCCTTAGTGATGTTTTTGGACGATTTGCAGTGGGCGGATTCGGCATCTTTGAAGTTATTACAACTGTTGATGGAGGATAGGGGGCATCTGTTAGTATTGGGTGCTTATCGGGATAATGAGGTGTCACCTGTTCATCCGTTTATGTTGACGGTGGATGAGATTGTGAAGTCTGGGGCAGCGGTGAACACGATTACGCTGCAACCGTTGAGTTTAGCGGATCTGAATCAATGGGTAGCAGATACGCTGATTTGCAATTTATCTTTGGCCGGGCCTTTGACAGAATTGGTTTATGAAAAAACCAAAGGTAATCCCTTTTTCTCTACTCAATTTCTTAAGGTATTATATGAAGACGATCAAATTATTTTTAACAGGTATGTACGGCATTGGCAGTGTGATATTGCCAATGCTAGACTTACCCATGCCTCGGATGTGGTGGAGTTTATGGCGGCGCAATTGCAGAAGTTGCCTGCCAAAACTCAGGATGTTCTAAAATTGGCGGCTTGCATTGGGGCGCAGTTTGATTTAGAGACATTAGCAGTCGTTAGCGAAGAATTACCCGAACCAATGGCATCAGCGCTATGGAAAGCCTTGCAAGAAGGACTGATTTTAGTGATTGCAGAAGGCTATAACTTCCTTCAAGCAGACGATCAATTTAATATTGAGTCTATTACTAATCCAACTTATAAGTTCCTGCACGATCGCGTCCAGCAAGCGGCTTATTCATTGATTCCTGATGACCATAAACCAGCTACTCATCTCAAAGTTGGACAGCTACTTTTACAAAATGCCTCGGAGATGGAAAGAGAAGAAAAACTGTTTGATATTGTCGAGCATTTGAATCTAGGCAAGGAGTTAATATCCCAAGCAAAAGAGAGGGAAGCCTTAGCACAACTTAACTTAAAAGCTGGACAGAAAGCTAGAAATTCTACTGCCTACGCTGCGGCAAAAGTTTATTTGCAAATAGGAATTGATTTACTAACAGCAAACTGTTGGCAAAGTCAGTATGAATTGACGCTGAATCTCTATGTTACAGCTACTGAAGTTGCTTATTTGAATGCTGACTTTGAGGGTATGGAACAGATAGCAGCAGAGATGTTGGAAAAAGCCCAGACAATTTTAGACAAAGTTAAAACTTACGAAAATTTAATTATTGCCCATACTGCCCAAGGTCAGATAAAAGCGATCGCAGTCGCCAGAGAAGCACTGAAACAATTGGGGGTTGCACTCCCTACCGAAGCTGATCAAGTCAAAATAGATCAAGCCCTACAGAGCCTTGCGAGAAAACTTCAAGACAGAAGCATTGAGGAACTGGTGAACTTGCCTGTGATGACCGATATTGAGACTCAAGCCGCCATGCAACTCTTAGGACTGTTATTTTCAGCCATTAATCAAACCATGCCGAGTTTACTGCCCATACTTAGTTCTACGATGGTGAGTTTATCGCTCCAGTTGGGAAATGCACCGGGATCGATACTAGGGTATTTGATTCACGGTGTGGTGCTGTGTTCTGTTTTGGGAGATGTCAAAACTGGCTATCGCTTTGGTAAATTGGCACTGAATTTACTCGATCAGTTTAATGCAACGGAATGTAAGTCCCTAATTCTGGCTGTATTTAGTAGCTGGATTCAGCATCACCAAGAAGCTCTCAGAGCAATGATGCCAACGACTAAAGAGGGGTATAGGGCTGGCATGGAAACTGGCGATTTTCTATACGGTGGCTATAGCATACTCGTTTACTTTCATGCCAACTTTTTCGGTGGAGTAGAACTAGAAACTTGGGAAGCCGAACAGGCTGGCTACACCGCTGCTTTCGGTCAGATGAAGCAATATTCTGTCCAGGCTTATTTGGGTATGAATCAGCAGGTAGTAAAGAACTTGAGGGAAAGTATGAATCAACCCGATTGCTTAATTGGTAATGCCTACGATGAAAGGGTGATGATTCCTAAGCATTATCAGAATAATGACCAATCGTTGATTTCTTTTGCCTATATCTACAAACTACAGTTGGCTTACACTTTCGGGAATTGCAGTGCTGCCCTCAGCCACATTGCCCAAGTCAAACCGTGTTTAATGGCAGTATCGGGATTGTATGTTTTCCCCATTTTTCATTTCTATGCCGCCCTCACCCACTTAGCACTTTTTCCCACTCAACCAGAAATTGATCAAGCAGAAATTCTTATGCAAGTGGAAACTCATCAAACCACTCTACATCAATGGGGGCAAAATGCTCCGATGAATTATCTGCATAAATGGTATTTAGTGGAGGCCGAAAAACATCGAGTTTTGGGCAATAAAGCTGAGGCGATTGAAATGTACGATCGCGCCATTTCTGGAGCCAAAGAAAATAAATTCCTCAACGAAGAAGCACTAGCTAACGAACTAGCCGCAAAGTTCTACTGGGAATGGAGCAAGGAAAAACTTGCCCAAACCTACATGATTGAGGCATATTATTGTTATGTTCAATGGGGAGCCACTGCTAAGGTAACGGATTTAGAAACGCGATATCCGCAGTTATTGGCGCCAATCCAACCGGGAAGAAAAACAACTAAAACTACGGCATCAGTGACGACCACGGGTTCTGGTTCTAACTTAGATATCACCACGGTGATGAAAGCTTCTCAGGCGATTTCCGGCGAAATATTGCTGGATAAACTACTGTCTAGCTTGATGAAAATTTTGATGGAAAGTGCAGGGGCGCAAAGAGGATATCTGATTTTTTCAATCCAGGAAAAGCTGTTAATTGAAGCTGAAGGGAAAATTGATGATGAAGTTGTTACCGTGTTGCAGTCAATCCCGGTTAAAAATTGTCAAAAACTTTCTGAATCAATTGTTAATTATGTGGCACGTACTCAAGAAAGCGTGGTGCTGGATGAGGCTTTCCGAAAGGGACAATTTACCAACGATCCTTATATCCAAAAGAATCAGCTCAAATCAATTTTATGTGTGCCGCTGATTAATCAATCTCAGATCGTCAGTATTGTTTACCTAGAAAACAATCTGACAGCCGGAGCTTTTACGCCAGAAAGAGTGGAACTATTAAAAGTGTTATCTGGACAAGCGGCGATCTCGATTCAAAATTCTAAGCTTTATACAGAAGTCCGCGAAAGTGAGAACAGGCTTGCTCAATTTTTAGAAGCAATCCCGGTCGGGGTGTCAGTGCTGAATGCTTCTGGCAAACCTTACTATAGTAATCGCGCTGCTATTCAATTATTAGGTAAAGGAGTTATTCCTAACGTCACCAGCGAGCAAATACCCGAGGTTTATCAAATCTATCAAGCGGGAACTGAGCAAGAATATCCCTCAGCAGAATTGCCCACTGCGCGCGCGTTGAGGGGCGAAAGTGCAACCGCTGATGATATGGAAATTCACCAAGGCAACAAGATTATTCCGATCGAGGCTTGGGGTACACCAATCTATGATGAAAAGAACAATATTTCTTATGCAATTGTAGCCTTTCAAGATATCACGGAGCGTAAAAAAGCCGAAACAGAGCGAATCAGATTTACCGCTGAACTGTTTCTACTCAACCAAGCTTACGAGCGCTTCGTTCCCAATCAGTTCCTCCAGTTTTTAGAGAAATCAAGCATTATTGATGTGGAATTGGGCGACCAAGTGCAGTTAGAAATGTCGGTGTTGTTTTCCGACATTCGCGATTTTACCACACTTTCGGAAACTATGACACCGGAGAATAATTTCAAATTTATCAATTCCTATCTTTCTCGCATGGAACCCGTGATTAATGAAAATAAGGGGTTTATTGATAAATATATTGGCGATGCGATTATGGCGCTGTTTAGCGGTGAGGCGGATAATGCGGTGAAAGCGGGAATTGCGATGCTGCACCGTCTCGTTGAATACAATCAATACTGCGCTAATTCAGGCTGTGCCCCGATTCAGATTGGGATTGGGATTAATACGGGTTCTTTGATGCTGGGAACGGTGGGAGGACAAAATCGCATGGATGGGACAGTAATCAGCGATGCCGTTAATTTAGCTTCTCGCGTGGAAAGTTTGACCAAAAATTATGGGGTGTCGCTGTTAATTACCCAGCCAACTTATTCGCGCCTGAAAAATCCATCTCAGTATGCAATCCGCACTCTCGACACGGTAAAAGTCAAGGGAAAATCTGAAGCGGTGACGATTTATGAGGTGTTTGATGCCGACACGCCAGAAATCAAAGCGGGCAAGTTAGCTACGCTAGAATTGTTTGCAGAAGCTAGGGCGCTTTACTTGGAAGGGAAGTTATTGGAAGCAGCGCGGCTGTTTTCCGAGTGTTGGTGGCAGAATCAGGCCGATCGCACGGCTAAAATTTACTGGGAACGCTGCAACTCTAAATTAGAGTCAACTGAGGAATGAAATCCTCGATAAGGATGTTGAGATCCAAGTCGCGATCGCCCTTTTGTATTTATTACCCACCAGAAAAGAGGTCGCTTGTGTTGAAGTAGCCTCAAAGGGCGATCGCTTAACCGAATCATCCGCGAGAAATATCCCAACATTCCCGCGCAATTTCCCAATCTTCCTGAGTGTGAATCACCAAAACCCGCACCGCTGAATCAACCGCCGCAATATCATCATCAACCGGCGAATTTAAATTTTTCTCCCCATCCAATTTTAACCCGATAAATCCAAAAACTTCGCAAGCCGCAGCCCGCACAACCGCCGAATTTTCCCCAACACCCGCAGTAAAAATCAAAGCATCCAACCCGCCCAAACTCGCCAACATCGCCCCGATACCAGCCCGCAAACGGTGCACGTAAATATCCAAAGCAAGTTGAGCGCGAGAATTGCCATCTTTAATCGCTGCCAAAATTTGCCGCATATCGCTAGAAACCCCGGAAATCCCCTTCAAACCAGAATTTCGATTCAGAATATTATCTAGTTCCTCAGCGGTAAAGTGCGATCGCCTTAACAGATAAATTATGATACCGGGATCGATCGCCCCCGATCGACTTCCCATCATCAAACCATCCAAAGGAGTAAAACCCATCGTAGTATCAACACTCCGACCACCGAGAACCGCCGCCAGAGAGCATCCGTTGCCCAAATGACAGCTAATCAGCCGCAAATCAGCTAAATCGCGGTTGAGAATTTCAGCAGCCCTGCGAGTGCAATATTGATGGCTGATGCCGTGAAAACCGTAGCGCCGAATCCCCTCTTCCAGCCATTCGTAGGGGCCAGGATAAACAAACGCAGCGGGCGGCAATTGAGCGTGAAAAGCCGTATCAAAAACAACAACTTGCGGCACATTTCCCAGTATTTTTTCGATTGCTTCGATGCCTTCCAAATTAACCGGATTGTGGACGGGAGCAAACTCAGCCAAACGAGAAATTTCCTCTTTTACTTCCGGCGAAATCAGCGTGCTTTGCTGATATTTTGGCCCGCCGTGAACGACGCGATGACCGACAATATCAATGTCCTTTAAACTATTAATAACTTGAGTTTTTCCCTGCCACAGAGTCTCCAGCATCCGAGCAATGGCCTGGGAGCGAGAATTTGAAGCGAATTCTTCCTCAAGCCTATTGCCCGCAGCAGTTTTGACTTGCAACTCCCCGGCATTTTCGCGGTGAGTCCAGTCTATTTGCGCTTCCCAGAGGGGTTGCGGCGCGCGATCGGGAAGTCGGTCATTTAGTTCGTACAAGCAGCTTTTGTGACTGCTAGAACCTGCATTTAAAACTAGGATTTTCATGGGAATTGGGAATTGGGAATTGGGAATTGGGAATTCAGGGCTTACGCACTCCGACCTCAGAAACCGGGTTTTTACGTTTTCTGCTCGTTGGAACCAAATATTTTCTTAAAAAACCCGGTTTCTGGCTGCGTATTAATTGTTAGCTATTCACTAACCATCACTCTGTTAAGGAATATGTCAAATTATTAAAAATCAATTCAAGATGTAGCCACTGGTTGCTGTTGTTTGATATATCTTCATCATCTGATTTTCATGGACTAAAAATTAAGGAGTCGATCGCCATGTTGCCAACAATTTTACTAACCGTTAGCGCCAGAACCGTAGAGTGGAGCCCCGAAATCGGTTTAATTATGATTATTTGCAATGTTGCAGCCATTGCTTTCGGCAGCTTAACCATCAAAAATCCTCACACAGGCCCAGCCGCACCCTCAGCGAATCTGGTGGGCGGTTTGAGCTTGGGTGCACTTATCGGAAGTCTCTGCTTCGGTCATATTCTGGGAACAGGTACGATTTTAGGATTGTCTTACTTGGGCGCACTTTAGTTTGAGACTATGTAGGGTGCGCCCCCGCACCTTACCGCCAATGTCAAGTACCGGGTAAATTGCGGAGAGTTTCATCCATGTAAGAGCGATCGCCCAAAACCTCCAGCATCGGCCCGCGCACATCAAACTTGACAATACTCACAGAAGCTGCTAAAGCGGCAATCCGATTGCGGTAACTTCCCAAATCAATCCCCAACAAACTGCACAGAATAATCCGAATAGTCGCCTTGTGCGAAACCACCAAAACATTACCATTCTTGTACTTTTCCTGAATTTCTGCAATCACTAAGGACGATCGGCTAGCAATTTGCACAGAAGTTTCCCCCTCAGTCGGTGGATTCCAAGCCGGTTCCGTCAACCAATTAATATAATCATCAGCATATTTTTCACGAACCGATTCAACTGTTTCACCCTCCCACTTGCCGTACTTAATTTCCTTCAATCCGTCGCGCAGTTGCATTTCAATTCCCACAGCATCGCACAGAGGTTTAGCCGTAGCAATTGTGCGTTTCATGGGGCTGACATAAACAGCATTCCAAGGCAATTTTGCATAAGTTGCGGCAAATTGCTCTGCCATCATAGAACCTTCCGGTGTTAATTCTGCGTCGAGGTCGCCGCAGTAGCCACCTGTTTTGCTGTAAGTCGTTTCACCGTGTCGTAGAAAGTAAATTTTTAAACTCATATAGATATCTTATTTCAACAGAGGGCGCAGAGGGCGCAGAGTCAGAGAAGAGAGAGATGAATAATTCCGATACTTACGGATTTGATCTTGATTGTATTTGAATTTTATCAGCTTAGCAAAAGAGTTTAAGAAAATCCTTCAAATCATTGAGAGCCGGATTATCCCAATCCCAAATATCTTTTTTGTGTTCCATAACATAATCAAACCCAGACATACTGCATTTTCTTCCAGCTTGTTTCTGTTCCTGATTTGAGCAAGTATCATACCTGAGATAGATGCTAACCCAAAATTTATCAAAGTCTTTCTGGTTGATTTCCTTGACCTGGCTTTCTATGCAAGTTTTCCAGCTATCCAAACAATCAGCATAAGGAGAATCTCTAGCCTTTATTTCCTTTAAAAGTGTTTCCAGTTCGCCTTTACCTCCAACATTTGTAAAGTAACAAGCCAATTTTGCATTTGTTCCATGATCTGTACAAATATCGATAAATTGTTTAGTGCTTGACAAGCTTTCAGCTTGAAACACTTGTTTTATACATCTATCTACGAATTTCAGCCGTTCTTGCTCTGAATAATTATCAATATCGATAATTATTCCAATCTTTTCGATATCTTTTCGGTCAATCTTTCTTATTAAATTTTTTAAAGCTTTGATTAACTCTGTTTCGCTCAAGCCTTCCAAAGGTTCATAATTATCTATATAAATAGGTTTTTCTACCTGAATATCGCAGTTTAGTTTCTCAACCATTGCCTGCATGAAAAATTTATCATTTTTACTTTCTACTATGACAATATTACTCACCTCTCACTCCTTCTTGATGCTCAAGGGCATAACTAAGAGTTTCCAAATCGAGCCGACTTCCGATTATTTGATTTGTTTTGAGTTTCCTTGCTAGTTCAAAATATGCGCTGCTGCATTCCTGATTTGGTTCTAAACCCACATCAGCAAATGCTTGAAGCATCTCTAAACTGTGCGTTGTAGCAAAAATCTGCGTATCCAGTTCAACCGCCAACCGAAATAACACTCTCCAAAACTCCCGCTGACTTGTATGGTGTATGCCATTTTCTATCTCATCAATTAGCAGTATTTTGTGTTCGCTGTTTACCAGTTTAAGGATTATTTCTGCAACTCTGTTAATGGCATCTCCAAACAATGATAAAGGCAAACGCTTTTCGCCTTTCCTTCTCAAGTAGAGCGTGGGTTCCCCGATCGAAAAACTGTCTACTGATTCTATTGAATAGTCGAGAATTTGAAAAGCTTTCAAAACTTCGCTATCTTTTTCATTCAAACGCGCCAGGTCAAATAGTTCCGTGATATTCCTTTCAAAAGACCTCATACAAGATGGAATAAAAGGCGGTTCTTTAACATTAGGACGACTGCCAAACCACATTTTTTTTGATGAAGTAGCTATTGCAACGGAATTAACAGTTTCTTGATTGTATCGATTCAATTTGATATTTAGGACTGACAAATCATCTTTATCCTTCAAGAATAACTCTCTTAATCTTTCTACATTTGTGTCTGAGAAAATATTGTCCACATTTCCCGATTCATCTAACCAAATTTCTATTTTATCTACGACATTACTTTCATCTTTTCCATGAATTACTATAACTGCGTCTTTGTTGAGGGAATAAAACAAGTTGTCCCATTCCCTTTTATATATGGATTCTATTGATTCTATCCATTCTGAGGATTCTGACGATGCTGACGATTCCATTCTCAGCTTTTTTAATGCGGATATACTTCTACCGTCGGGATCGTTATAGAGAAAAAGTGCTTCTAGCAATGCTGTCTTGCCAGCATTATTTTTACCGCCGATTAAATTGACTCTTTCAAACCCAGAAATTTTGATTTGCTCAAAGCACCTAAAATTTTGAATTTCTATTTCTTTAAGCATGACCGCCTCTTTTGAGTGTACAAACCCTAAATTACCGTTGATTTATGCTAACATTAATTCTATCTTAGTTGTTTTACTTGAGCCGCAACAAGCAACGAACGTCATGCAGAATATAGACCTCTTTGAAGTGATTGAACGCGATCCGACCAAGGTGAGTGGTGCATGGGTATTTCGGGGAACGCGCGTACCTGTCGCCGCCTTTTTCGAGAACCTTAAAGATGGAGCATCTATTGACCAGTTTCTCGAATGGTTTCCGGGAGTAACTCGCGCCCAAGTTGAGGTGCTACTCGATCGCGCCCTAGCCTCAATAACGCAGATAACACAGGTATGAAGATATTGTTCGACCAAGGTACGCCAGTACCCTTGCGCCGATCGCTACTGGGTCATAAAGTAGATACTGCTTATGAACGTGGATGGTCAACATTAGCGAATGGCGATCTGCTCGACACAGCCGAACGCGATGGGTATAATCTGCTGGTCACGACCGATCGCAACTTGCGTTATCAACAAAACCTGACAAACCGACAAATTGCTATTGTGGTTTTGCTGTCCACCTCTTGGCCGCGCATTCAAAAGCATCAAGACAATATTCGGAACGCGATCGACACTATTTTTCCGGGCGCATACCTCGAAATTGAGATTGCTGGCTGAAGCTTTATTTAACCTTCTATTCTCATACATATAAAATTTTGTAGGGACACGGAATTGCCGTGTCCCTACCATAATATCGCTATCCAGGTGCACCCGATCGCACGCTTTGATCTCCTGTCGTTGTCGGATCTTTCGTTTCCTTCGGCGTATCCGACGAAACCGCGCCCCCGTGAGGCCACTTCCAGTCGCGGATTTCCGGCATATCGTCACCGTGTTTGGTGATATACTGCCTGTGCTCGATCAGCTTGTCACGGATAGCTTGCTTGCCGTAAGCAGCAGCAGAACTAAGTTTTTCAACCCGATCGAGTACATCACCAACTAAATGGAATCGATCGAGATCGTTCATCACCACCATATCAAACGGCGTAGTAGTCGTACCCTCTTCCTTGTAACCGCGAACGTGAATATTCGAGTGATTAGTCCGGCGGTAAGTCAAGCGGTGAATCAGCCAAGGATAGCCGTGAAAAGCAAAAATCACAGGCTTATCCTTCGTGAACAAAGCATCAAAATCGCGATCGGACAAACCGTGGGGATGTTCGCTAGTAGGCTGCAGCGTCATCAAATCCACCACATTTACCACCCGCACTTTTAACTCAGGATAATCTCGGCGCAGAATGTCAACCGCGGCCAAAGTTTCCAGCGTCGGAACATCGCCCGCGCAGGCCATCACCACATCCGGTTCGCCACCTCGATCGTTGCTAGCCCACTCCCAAATCCCGACGCCAGCGGTACAGTGTTTGATCGCAGTATCCATATCCAAATACTGCAAAGCCGGCTGCTTCCCTGCAATAATCACATTAACGTAATTGCGGCTGCGGAGACAGTGGTCAGTTACTGACAGCAAAGTGTTCGCATCCGGCGGCAAATAAATCCGCACAACCTCCGCTTTCTTGTTAATTACGTGGTCGATAAAACCCGGATCTTGGTGAGAAAACCCGTTGTGGTCTTGCCGCCAAACGTGAGATGTTAGCAAATAATTCAAAGAGGCGATCGGTCTGCGCCAAGGAATATCGCGAGTAGTTTTCAACCATTTAGCGTGTTGGTTGAACATCGAATCAATGATGTGAATAAACGCCTCGTAGCAAGAGAAAAATCCGTGCCTTCCTGTTAGCAAATAGCCTTCCAGCCATCCCTGACACAGATGTTCGCTGAGGACTTCCATCACGCGGCCGTCGGGGGTGAAGAGGTGGTCATCTTCCGGCAAAGTTTTGGCCATCCACTCCCGACTCGTCACTTCAAACACCGGATCGAGGCGATTTGAGGCCGTCTCGTCTGGCCCGACAACTCGGAAATTAGCGTTTTCCTGATTGAGTTTCATCACATCCCGCAGGAAGCGGCCGGTAACGCGGGTTGCTTCTGCAATCACAGCCCCCGGTTTTTGCACATCTACCGCGTAGTCTGCAAATTCTGGCATTTTCAAGTCTCGCAGCAGCAGACCGCCGTTAGCGTGCGGATTTGCCCCCATCCGTCGAGATCCCTTGGGTGCGAGTTCCGCCAATTCTGGAATCAGTTGGCCCCGATCGTCAAAGAGTTCTTCGGGCTTGTAGCTTTTCATCCAATCCTCCAGGAGTTGGACGTGTCCCGGCTTAGAAGCCATTTCTGCTAGCGGGACTTGGTGCGATCGCCAAGAGCCCTCAGTTTTCTTCCCGTCAACCTCCTTCGGCCCAGTCCAGCCCTTGGGAGTCTTCATCACAATCATCGGCCACTGCGGGCGGCCCGAATAACCTTCAGTCCGGGCTTTTTCCTGAATCGCCTTAATTTCGCCGATCGCCGCATCCATAGTTGCAGCCATCAACTGGTGCATCGTTTCCGGATCTGAACCTTCCACCCAATAAGGTTTGTAGCCGTAACCAACCATCAAACTTTCCAATTCCTCCTGCGGAATGCGGGCCAACACCGTCGGATTGGCAATTTTGTAGCCGTTGAGGTGCAAAATCGGCAACACGGCCCCGTCCCGAACCGGATTGAGAAACTTGTTAGAATGCCAGCTAGCAGCCAGTGGGCCCGTTTCTGCTTCCCCGTCGCCGACAACAGCCGCCACGATTAAATCTGGGTTATCGAAGGCCGCCCCGTAGGCGTGGACGAGGGCGTAGCCGAGTTCGCCGCCTTCGTGAATCGAACCGGGAGTTTCCGGCGCGACGTGGCTGGGGATACCGCCGGGAAACGAGAACTGTTTGAACAGCCGTTTCATCCCTTCTTCGTCTTCAGAAATGTTCGAGTAATATTCGCTATAGGTGCCTTCGAGATAGGTATTGGCCACCAAGCCGGGCCCGCCGTGTCCGGGGCCTGCGATGTAGATGGCGTTGATGTCTTGGGCTTTGATGATGCGGTTGAGGTGAACGTAGATGAAGTTGAGGCCTGGAGTTGTCCCCCAATGTCCGAGGAGTCTGGGTTTGACGTGTTCGAGTTTGAGTTGTTCTTTGAGTAGCGGGTTGTCGAGAAGATAGATTTGTCCGACGGATAGATAATTTGCGGCCCGCCAGTAGGCGTTAATTTTATGTAGTTCTGAGTCGGAAAGCGGTTTTAATTGGGGGATTTCGGTCGTTCCTAACGTCATCGGCTATTGACTCCTGAGTTTTGGTTGTTTGGAAAAAAATGTTTGGGAAGTTTTTTGGCAAGTGCGATCGGTCATATTTTGCGATCGGTCATATTTGCTATTTTTATTCCCTATTTTTGTCACAAACAATTGAATTGTATATCGTTTTTGTCTGTATCAAAGTTTAAATGAATCTTAATTTTTTACTAAACATCGCGCTATTTTAACGGAAGAAAGGCGGCAACTAGCGAGGGCTCAAGGAATTATGCAATAGAAAATAGGAATTATGCAAGAGTTTTTGTAGGGCGCGGGCTGCGGGTCGATCGCTATATACTGTGCGTCGCCGGCTGTGCCGTGCAAGTCGTGAAAAATTCTGCTTCAGGTAGAGGTCAAAATTATTAATAATAAATTTAAATAATCAATGTAAAAAGTTATGGAGGGCGATCGCACGCGCTCAATTCATTTTTTAAATTCATAAATTAAATAAGCTCTGTGACAGTCCCAGAATTATCGCCTTTCTCAACTCCTCACCTGTTTGAAAAAGGCTATATCGTAGATTGCTATCCCCATCTCAGTGCTGCTGATTTAGTAAATGTTTCGGCTTATGCTGAAGCTTACCCTGACGACATTGAGGAAGCAATCAGGCTGCAAGATGAGGCTGACGAAATCTTAGATATACCTAAAAATATTCCATAAATCTATGGCGCGTATCTATTCTATGCAGGCGAAGACTTTCCCCGACAAGTCGCGCATAACCTGCGTTCTTTTGAACCCGATGTCGTGACTGTTCGACAAGCAGGAAACGCTAGAATATTCGATCGAGGATGTATTAGCGCATTTGCGATCGTTGAAAATCGGGCTGTTTTGATTGTCAACCGGCGCGATTTATTTCAATTGCACAAGCTGGAACCTAAGCGCTGCGGTATTGTTCCCTCCACGCGAAATAACGGTATTGCTAGACAGACTGCTAATATGAATGATGCGATATCTACTGCTGAGACTCTGAGGGGAAAATTGATTCGAGTCGATCGCACAGTCGCCGCCATCTATATCTTAAGCCGATCGCCACACAGCAAAGCAAAGCAATGTCAATCCGAAAATTACTGCATCGGTTTGATTGTTTGCTAAAAGCCATCGCCGATATTTCCCGCTGAAAAAATCTAAGACGCGACTAAAACAGGACACTGTGAAATTTGGCAACTATTGGACACACTTGGCTGCTGCGAAACGACTTGCAGTTCGTGAGGATACCGGGGACGCGGGTCATTTTCTAACCAGATGGGCGGTACCATCATCACTTCATAGTAAGCGATCGTATGCAAAACCCCTGGCTGCGACTTCAACTCCACTGTCAAGCCCGCTCTGTACTCAAATGCTTCTTCCCAATCCAGGTCTTCATTCATACTCATAGCGATCGCGCCTCTTTTCTTGTTTCGTTTCTCTATTGTAGGGCCGTACATAAAACATTTGGTACTTTCTGTTGTTTTTGATACATTTTTTAACTTTTATGTTATATCCCTGACAATTTAATAGAGAAGAGGAATTGTCAATAAGTAAATAGGCTGATTTTGCCGGCTGGTGACAAGCCAGCCCAAAAGCTAGGCTTGACAAGGGTTTGAGTTGATAGGCCTCAAAAATGTCGGGGCGTGCGATCGAACCGCCCCAATATTTATGACAAAAAATCAGATAATTTAAAGCAATGAAATCCTAACGCTCGAACCTATTTTGGTAAGTAAATTTAGTGTTTTATCAATCAATAAACTCGGCATTTTTTAATAAACCCGGTTTATGTATGAGTGGAAAATTTACTAATTTAAGCTCAAATCAGCAACAGATAGCCTTGAACTCAACACTAGGATATCTAATCCGTCCGCTGCATTTAAATTGTTAGATTCCCGAATTAACATCTGAACTCAATACTATACATTTAAACATCTATTAAAGACAGTTGAATAAAGCTTTTATCCACTTGTTCGAGTCTTACATCTTCCAGGGAAACATTAACATCAGAATCTTCAATATACCGAGCAAGACAACGAGCGACATACTCAGCAAGTTTAACAGGCACAGCATTACCAATTAACTGTTCGAGAGCGGTTTTAGAACCTTGAAATAAAAAATTATCGGGAAAAGTTTGTATATAACTTCTTTCAATAGTAGTTAAAGGACGTACATTTGATGAGACCAAAGCTGAATCACCCGGATGAGGTTGATAAGTCTTGGAAATAGGTCTGTTAACTCCTCTAACTGTTGGGCTAGGCTCGTCAACACTAAACACGCCACGCCTTTGATAACTTCTCGGATGTCTGTAATAATGATCGACATTTAAAGCCTTACCTATACTATTAAAATATTGCCTGATAGTCATAGGTTCACTTGCCAGATTATTTTCCAAATAAGGCTCTATCTTTTTATCTTCCCCATCAAGTTCGCCGATCCAAAAAAATCTTTTTCTACTTTGCGGAACACCACATAAACTAGCCCGAAGTATTTTTTCACTGAGACCGTAGTTAGCAGATTGAAATATTTTTTTAGCTTCTTGATATTTCGTGCTTTTTACAAATCTATCTACATTTTCCATGATAAAAAATCTCGGCTTGACAAACGCAACAATCTCAGCAAAAGAAATAGTTAAATCTGCTCTACCTAGATTTTCATCTCTTTTTCCCGCACTCGAAAAATCTTGACAGGGTGGGCCTCCAGCTATGATGTCTGGATTAAACCTTTTAATAATGTCAAACTGGCCTTGAAGATTGCTCAGGTCAATCAAAAATGCTTGGTGTTTAAAGTTTTGCTGATAAACATTAATAGCTAACTCCCAGTTGTCAAAACCTGCAATCACATCAAAACCAGCGTTTTGAATTCCGAGTGACAACCCACCACAGCCTGAAAAAAGATCTACAACTGTAAGATTTTTTGGTTTAGTTTCCATAAATAACAAAGACTCCTTAAGGAGCCTTCGCCAAAATTTATATTTTGGTATTCAGAACGTCTTTACCGGAATTCCTCGACCCTCGTTGGTAACGGGATGTAATGATTAGATCGTGTCTGCTGCATCCATAGGTCTAATATAATTCATGGTTTGGATCTGTGTCAACTTTTACGGAATAAAATTATTAAAAATTTTCAGTGTGGGCGATTTCCGGTATTGTACGCTTTCTAATTCTGGATTGTGGCAGTTTTGTCGTGAAAGCCGATCGCCCGTATCGCTTTTTTGGTGGCTGGGGAGATTTTACACGCGAGGTTATTGATTGGGGGTTTGTGCGATCGCGCAAACGCGCATTAAGTTGTTTAATCCGCACACTCAACAATGGTCAAAATATTTTGCTGCGAGTGAAGACGCTTAAACCCCACATTTGAATGAATATTAACCTGCTTGTGCCAAAGAACGAACTGTTAAGATTTCATCAGGGCGTAGAACTTCTACAGCAGAGATTGGGACTGCTATGACTGCAAGAGACTCACCAACAGCATTAAATACTTCCAACAGACAGCCCTCTTCACCACCACTAGGATGAGCAACAAAATCAACCAATGTTGCAATATCTCCTGCTCTGAGTTGATATTCTGGTAAGTCACGGGTTAAAGCAACTTCCTGATATAGCTCTAGGGTCATATCAATTCTCCTTAAGAGGTTTGAGGGTCACGAATGATCGATCGCACATATGGCCTTTTTGGCGACTGAGGAGATTTTAGACCAGCGCGAGGTCAGAGATAGGGTGGGTGGTGCGATCGAACGCACAAATGATATAAAACTGACTGATTTAACTGAAATTAATACTGAGTAAGTGCAAAATTTGTAAAAAAGAGCGATCGCACTTTCATCGAGATGTTGAAAAAAGTGCGATCGCCCTTTTGTCCGGGATTGAAAAAAAGGCGATGCTTTTTTATCCCTTCATTATTTACCAACGGCCTTCTGACTGTTGTTGGAACATACTTTTTGCAAGTTCCAGTATTTCCTCGTAGCTCATGTAGTCTTCTAAGCGTTCATGTAGCTCTCTTCGCTCATTTTTAGTTAGCTTGAGTTTTGTAACCACTTGCTCTACTTTATCTTTTGCTGACGCACGATTCTCAGTGCGATCGTCTTTCATTGGCTTGTTTGACATTTTATCTCTCCATTTCTAAACAAAACTCAGAACAAATTACTCCACGATCCGAGCCTATAACTCCTCTTCGTCTTTAGACCCGCCAGAGCCAAAAAACTGATCTGCTTCAAGGTTGGACTTGAAGTTTTTACAACGCTGTTTTATCAAATCTTCAAACCCTGCAAGCCTTCCCAGTTCTTGACCGCTACCAACTTTAACAGTAATCCCTTCGATTAAATCTCCCATTCTTATTTGTAACCGACCACAAAGACGCATCGCCTCTATTGTTTCAGGGTCATCAGAACTGCTACCTCCGAAAATTATCGTTCTCATAATGCCTTGTTTGTGGGCAATATTTTCCTCTTCTGGTGTCAAAGTTATTTTGATATATGTTTCGTAGTAAGCTCCTCCCAAAGGTCCTTTTTTCTCTGTACGGTCAGCGGAAAATTTCATAGTCAACTCCTGTGGAATAATAGACCTTACGTTGTTAAACCAAAAATATTTGATAATAACAACTGTTTTCTACCTTTTCAGGCATAGAGTGAGATAAAACTGGACTTATCTCACACTGTACTCAATCAACAAAAATCGTTTAGATATAGTACCCCTTGCCATTACACTTTTGGCAAACGGCCTCTCTAACAGCTTTTTCAGGCTTTATTTTTCCTGTTCCGCCACACGAAGGGCATTTTTTTCCATCTTTTGCTTCAAAAGCATTGGGGTCTCTGATGTCCGGGGGTTTCTCATTTGCCATGATGTAGATCCTGTAATTGTCGGCTGACTAATCAATAGAAAATAAAGCAGGTATCGAATCCTAAGTATGCTTGTTTTTACTATGTCGTCCGCTAAACTCAATACAATAAGTACAAACCATAGCTGCTTGAGAAGAATTATCCCAAACCCAACCAACAGGTCTAGCGTTAGAAACTTCTGGTTCAGAAGCATGATGAAAAGATACTTGTAGATTATCCTCTACGGCTACTATCCCTGAAGGAAGCGGGGCAAAGTCACCTGTTTCTGGATCGTGCATATGTGGCATAAACACACCTAAACCATATTCAGATAACTTCTTCAACATCTCTTGCACTTCGGGTGTAGCAATTGCCTGTTGAGCTTTTTCAACTATTTCGTTCATTTCACTTCTCCTACACAAGGTTTCTGGTTTGTCCGCAAGTCTTCTGAGTGGGTAGAACCCATCGGAATCTTGATTTACATGATTATCGTATAGCTAGTGATTTATCGGATAGAGGTTTCTTAAGGAAAAATATAGGATTTCCTTGTCCTT
The DNA here is from genome assembly GCF_015207505.1 of Tychonema sp. LEGE 06208. GTDB lineage: Bacteria > Cyanobacteriota > Cyanobacteriia > Cyanobacteriales > Microcoleaceae > Microcoleus. Next base: position 5,812 of record NZ_JADEWT010000078.1, on the reverse strand, counting down.
TACATGATTTCCTGATATGGCGTTCTCCCTTGGCAAGCGCCTCAAGGCTACCCGCGAAGCACTCGGATTAACCCAAGAGCAAGTTATTGAGCAGTTAGAGCTGCGCTACGGGATAACCCTGAGCCAACAAGCCATCTCGTGTATCGAACACGGCAAGCGCAAAGTAGACGCCGAGAGGGAGCTACCCGCCTTCGCCGCCGTCTACAGCAAACCTATCGATTATTTCTACGAAACTCTGCAATTGCCTGCGGCATCCCCAGCCGCACCCGCACCCAAGCGCCACTCAGCAGTCACCGTTGACATGGAAGCCCTCACTCACCGCGATCGGCTAGAACTAGCAGCAGAATTAATTCACAACGTTTTGCAAGAAACCTAACTAATAGGGATATCGCCCTACAATATCAAATGGCTACATAATTCATAAATCCCAAAATTTATATGACAATCCCAGAATTAGAAGCGCAACTCTTGGCCTTAACGCCGATCGACAAAGCTGAGGCTATCAGCATCTTAACCCAGAGTTTGAAAAACAGCGGTCGCCCGATTACAAAAACTCTTGGCGTGATGGGTGGCGACGCTTGTATAGACAAAACTCGCATTCCCGTTTGGTTACTCGCCAGCTATCGCAATGACGGCGCTACGGATGCTTTTATCCTAGATTGCTATCCCCATCTGAGTGCTGCTGATTTAGTAAATGTTTGGGCTTATGCTGAAGCTTACCCTGACGAAATTGAGGAAGCAATTAGACTGCAAGACGAGGCAGACGAAATATTAGATACACCTGAAAATATCGAATAAACCTATGGCGCGTATCTATGCAGACGAACACTTTCCCCGGCAAGTCGTGCAAAATCTACGCTCTTTGGGGCATGATGTCCTGACTGTTCAAGAAGCAGGAAATGCTGGACTACCTGATGAGGATGTATTAGCATTTGCGATCGTTGAAAATCGGGCTGTTTTGACCGTCAACCGGCGCGATTTCTTTCAACTGCACAAGCTCCAACCTGACCACTCTGGTATTATTGCCTGCACGCGAGATGACGATATTGCTAGACTGACTGCTAATATTAATGATGCGATATCTATTGCTCAGATATTGACGGGAAAAGTGATTCGAGTCTATCGTTCCGGGCCACCGTCTATATCTTAATTGCATTCAGTAGACCTTATGCAATTCTATATTCAAACCCAATTTTAAGGACTTAAGTCCTGACTACAAACCTAAATTTTTGCAGTATTTTACCAACAAAAAAACCGGGCGGGCACGGGGGCACCGCCCCTACACCGTCCGGGTTTCTCGATGAGTGAAAACTACACTAAACTCAAGTTGTCTTCTTCTTAGTCGCAGTCGCAGTCGCAGCCTTCTTAGTCGTGGTTTTCTTCGCCGCAGTCGTCGTCTTCTTAGCAGTCGTTTTCTTCGCCGCAGTCTTCTCAGTTGCAGTTTCCGACTTCGCCGCAGTCTTACTAGACTTCTTCGACTTGCTAGATTTGCCGCCGCCCGCAGCTTCCTTCGCTGCTAATAATTCCAGTGCTCTTTGTAAGGTGAAATTCTCCACAGATTCATCCTTAGCCAAAGAAGCATTGATATCCCCGTGTTTCACGTAGGGGCCGTAGCGGCCATCGTAAACATTCAGGGGTTCTCCCGACTCTGGATGCGCCCCCAATTCCTTCAAAGGTGTCGCTGATTTGCTGCCACGCACGGCTTTCGGCTGCGATAATAACTCTAATGCCCGATCGAGCTCGATCGTCAAAACATCATCCGGCGGCTTGATCGATCGATAATCCTTACCAACCTTACCCTGGTCGTGCACAACATAAGGCCCGTACATCCCCAAATTAGCCTGCACCTTCGCCCCCGTCTCCGGGTGAGTCCCCAACAACCGAGGTAAAGTCAACAAACTCACCGCCATATCAACCGTCACGCTATCCTTATCAGTCCCCTTCGGTAAAGAAGAACGCTTCGGTTTCTTATTCGTTTCCGAAACATCCCCCAACTGAACATAGGGGCCGTAATTGCCAATCAGCACATAAATCGGTTCCCCAGTGTCCGGGTGAAGACCCAATTTTTCCGGGCCTTCCGTCTTTTGCTTTAACAGAAACTCCACTTTTTCCGGGTCTAAATCAGCCGGAGTCAAATCTTGCGGAATCGATGCTTTCACCTGGCCTTCTGCGCTTTCAGCTTCCAGGTAAGCGCCGTATTTGCCGATGCAAACTTTCGCCGCAATATTCTCCAATACCACAGTTCGGGCAACTTTCGCGTCAATCTGACTTTCCTGTTCCTTAACTTGGGTAGCAAGTCCCATTTCCCCGATATAAAACTTTTGCAAATACGGCAGCCATTTCGCCTCGCCAGTGGCAATTTCATCGAGGGTTTGTTCCATGCGCGAAGTAAAACCCGTGTCTACTAAGTCGGGGAAATGCGTTTCTAATAAAGTAGTGACGGCGAAAGCGGTGAATGTGGGAATCAGGGCGTTAGCTATTAATTTCGCGTATCCCCGATCGACAATTGTACCGATAATACTCGCATAGGTACTCGGACGGCCAACCCCCTCGCTTTCTAGCATCTTCACCAGCGAAGCCTCCGTATAGCGGGCGGGAGGTTGAGTTTCGTGCCCCACAGCCTGCAAATCCTTGCAATTAGGTTTATCCCCCACCTTCAGCGCCGGCAAAATCACCTCTTGGTCTTCCAAAGCCGCATCTGGGTCGTCGGAACCTTCGACGTAGGCGCGCAAAAAGCCGGGAAAATCAATGCGTTTCCCGCTGGAACGGAAACCGGCATCCTCTACCTGAGTTTGTAGCGTGACGTGAGTTTGGCGGGAATCGGCCATTTGAGAAGCGACTGTCCGCTTCCAAATTAAATCGTAGAGGCGGAAGTCCACGCCATCCAATCCTGTTTGCTGCGGAGTCCGAAAAGTGCTGCCGGCCGGGCGGATAGCTTCGTGGGCTTCCTGGGCGCCTTTGCTTTTCGTCGTGTATTTGCGCGGTTGGGGGCTGAGATATTCGCTGCCGTAAAGTTCTTGCACACAACTGCGGGCGGCCGTAATCGCCTGTTCGGATAAATGCACCGAATCCGTCCGCATATAGGTGATAAAACCGCGTTCGTAGAGACTTTGGGCAATTCGCATGGTTTCCCGCGCACCCAGCCTCAGCTTGCGGTTAGCCTCCTGCTGTAAGGTCGAGGTCGTAAACGGCGGCGAGGGTTTGCGGGTGACAGGACGTTCTTCGATATTCCCGACAGTCCAGGGTTTGTTTTGAATGCGCGAGAGTAAAGCCCTGGCTTGGTCTTCGTTGAGCAAAAGTACGCGGCGACCTGCGATAATTTGTCCGGTATTTTCATCAAAATCGCTACCGTTGGCAACTTTCACGTTCCCGACTGTGACGAGTTTGGCATCGAAGGAAATTTTGCCCTTTTCCAAAACGGCTTTCAAATCCCAGTAGCTACCTTGGCGGAAGGCGCGGCGTTCCCGTTCCCGGCGTACCAACAGCCTGACTGCGACTGACTGGACTCGCCCTGCGGACAAACCCCAGGCGATTTTTTTCCACAGTAGCGGAGAGAGGGTGTAGCCGACGAGTCTGTCGAGAATTCGGCGAGTTTCCTGGGCCTGTACCACTCGATTGTCGATATCGCGGCAGTGGGTGAGGGCATCGCGGATGGCTTCGCGGGTGATTTCGTGAAACACCATCCGCTTGATGGGGACTTTGGGTTTGAGGATTTGCAGCAAATGCCAGGAAATGCTTTCGCCTTCTCGGTCTTCGTCAGTGGCTAGAATCAGTTCTGTGGCGTCTTTGAGGGCGTCTTTGAGTTCTTTAACAATTTTCTTTTTATCTTTCGGGATGACGTAAAGCGGTTCAAAGTCTGCCTCCACGTTGACGCCTAGTTGCGCCCATTTTTCTCCTTTAACGGCTTCTGGTATTTCTTCGGCGGAGGATGGGAGGTCGCGGACGTGGCCCATAGATGCCTCTACCCGGTAGGTGGAGGGCAGGAAGTTGCGAATGGTACGGGCTTTGGTGGGAGATTCGACGATGACTAAAGTTGACATGGCATCTTTTTATATATGGATGGCGGCGCAGTTAGAGTGTCTAATTTACAGAGTGTAGGTCGGATGTCAAGGCCTATGGGTACTTTAGGGGGTTATTTTCAAACTACCTTAATTTTTAAGTTACTGCCGATCGGGTTCCAGGTGACAAGCTGATGGGATTTTACTGCTGTCGGCGCAGAGGCTGGAAACCCTTGTCTCTGGAAGATGCACGGGGATGTCATGACTGACTGTAGCAGAATTGCAGGTAACTGGATGCTGAGACTGTTGGATGCGGGCGGATGGTTCCTCAATTTTAGATTTTAAGTTTTAGATTTTAGATTGGGATAGATTTGATGGTTTCCCTGCAAAAAGACTAGAAGGGAGCATCTCACTTTTGCAGCCAAGCTAGAAATTGGAGGTAGGAGGCAGGAGACAGGAGACAGGAGGAAAGAGGAAGAAAGAAGGAGTCAAAAGAAGTCTTTTTACAAATATGAGATGCTCCCGACTAGAAGCGCGATCGACTATTTGACCGATTGGCGATCGCACTCGCCAGCTAACATTAGATATTGTGGGACTAATTTTTGATCCGATTTTGGGAACGCCTTACAAATTTGCGTAAATTTTCGATTGATAATTCAACCGCAGATGTGAGGCACATATACACAGATGCAACATTAAAATAGACGGTCAAATAATTGACACGAAGAGCAATCAGCTTTCTATTGGCTATTGGATGGAAGGATGGCTTAGTGGTGAAAGAGAGTTATAATTATCCAGTGGTTTCCGTGATTTAGCGATCGCCTCTTTCGCAAAACTGCAGATGTCTGCCAAAGAGGCGATAGTTTGTGCGCGACAGCAAAGCTGCAACAATTTTTAGATGCAAACAAGCCATGATAAATTTACGCCCCGCTACCCCCGCAGATTTAAATTTATTGCGACGCTGGGACGAGCAACCTCACATAATTGACGCAAAAACTAACGATGATTGGGGTTGGGAGATAGAACTCGATCGCACTCCCGACTGGAGAGAGCAATTGATTGCTGAAATCGATAATCGCCCGATCGGATTTATCCAGATTATCGATCCGGCACTTGAGGAGAGTCACTACTGGGGTGATGATGTTGCTGCGAATCTCCGCGCTATTGACATCTGGATCGGAGAGGAGAAAGAATTGAGCAAAGGCTACGGCACACAAATGATGCAGCTTGCACTTGCTCGATGTTTCGCCGACTCTGCTGTGACGGCTGTACTCATCGATCCGCTTGCCAACAATACCCGCGCCCACCGTTTCTACCAACGTTTTGGTTTCCAATTTGTGGAACCGCGACAGTTTGGCGGCGATGATTGCTTTGTTTATCGCCTCAACCGAGCAGATTGGGAAAATCAAAGGGCGATCGCACCGCAGTAAAGACAGTTAGCTCAATAACCTGCTCTGGTACAGGAGCATCGCACCACAAAAGAGGCTTTATGACAATTCCTCACCAGTCGCTTTTGATATTGAAACTTTTCGCGGTACTGGGCTGTGGCCTGATAGCCGGAGTCTTTTTCGCCTTCTCAACCTTCGTGATGAACGCCCTTGGCCGACTCCCGCCGGCGCAGGGGATTGCGGCCATGCAATCGATCAATATTGCAGTCATCAATCCATTGTTTATAACGGCGCTTTTTGGGTAGTGCCCTGAAGGAAAGGATCAGAGTACGTTATGATTAGAGAAGTGTTTGCCATAGCGTGATATGAAATTAGAAATTAATTGTTGCCCTAATTGTGGTTCGGAAGAAGTTAGTCGAAACGGTC